>CAKZMA010000318.1 GCA_937127375.1 uncultured Coleofasciculus sp.
TTTTGGGCGCTTTTCTCATGGAAATGAGAGCTAATAGATAGAGCGTTTCCAGATCTGAAAGTGACCAGCGTTCATCTCTGTGAAGGAGCATCATAATCTCCAGACCTCTAGCTGGTGGATAAACTGACAGAAAATCAAAGACTTTTATCTTGGGAAAGCGGACAACATAATCCTAGTTGGCATAGATTAGTCCCCGTAAAAACTTTAGTTTCCGACTAGGCTTGGTCACATCAAGAGAAAACTCTTCCAGAAAGCGAACTAAACCAGTAAATCAGTGAGTCCAAATTTTTTGTTGAATTAAACTCATAGTAAAAGCCCTGAATTAAATCAAAATAGATAGCTACATTAATTAAACTTAAAATACATATAGCTGAAACTCTGCTCAAAGTCAATATCTGAAAATTTAAAGTCAACAACCATCTCCAGACAGGTTAGCTAGAAAAAGATTCCCAATAAATCAAACAGTCTGAACAAGTTAAACACACCATTTAGGGGGGATAGGGGGGTTTCGAGGGTGTCAGCAATCCTGGCGACACCAGAGCGATTAACTACAATGATGTCATTATTCTGAACAATGGGATTGCTTTGCTCATTAATGCCTTGGGCAAAGTCAATCGGTATTGTTCGTTTAGAAACAGTACCATCTGGGTTAAGACGAATCAATTCCACCGAACTTTTCCGCGCTCGCTTCTGATCAAATCCACCAGCCGCTAGCAATGCCTGATTTAATGGAGTATTCGGGGGAACTTCTACAAGTCCAGGTCGAGTCACTTCGCCAACGACACTGACTTGAATCGTATCTGGGGAAAAACTAGCGGTTGCTAGTTCAGTGGCTTCGGCTGGACTCACCTCACTAGCCGTTGGAACGATAATCGTATCTCCCTCCTGCAACACGGTATCTTGCTTGAAATCCCCCATTTGCAACAGTTGCCACAAATTGACCGGAATCGTATACTCTGCCCCCGTTTTGGTCACGCGGCGTACCGAGATTTGGCGAATATCAGCCATGGGTTTAATCCCACCCGCGCGTTGAATCGCCCGACTGATAGTCGGTAAGCCCAGCGTTCTTCCATCCGTTCCCGTATTTCCGCCAACGATTGTATACGTTCCTGGACGGTTCACTTGACCAACCACAGCAATGGTAAGGGGTTCTTCGGGGTCAGAGGCAAGGCTACTGGTGGCAATTTGTCGGGCTTCGGCTAAGTTAAGATTCGTTAAAATAGGCACAAATACTGTATCGCCATCACGCAAGAGTAAGTTTTGACGCGGATTCCCGGTCTGTACGAATTCCCAAAGATTAACCGTAGTCACGGCTGGTGAACCAAACTGTTGGCGTCGGCGAACTTGGACATTGCGAATATCAGCCGATAAGGTTACTCCTCCGGCTTGCTGTATGGCTTGGGTGACAGTGGGGTATTGTACTCCTGGATCATTTCCGACGCCACCTGTAAAGGATAGGGTATAAGCTCCTGGACGATTGACTTCCCCAGAAACTGACACATTAAAGGGGCGAGGACTTAGGAGGGTGACAGTGACTAAGGGGCGTTTGAGAATACTTTGATATCGAGCCGAAATCACCTGGGCAGCTTGTTGTTCCGTGAGTCCCTCTAGTGATACACTGCCAACCAGGGGCAGGGTGAGTGAACCACCAGGCGGGATTTGATAGTCTCCGCTATATTGAGGCACTTCCAAGATATCCAGGCGAATGCGATCGCCGCCGCCTAGGGTATAGTCAGTTTGGGATTGTGCCAAGCTCCTTGGTGGGGGTTGAGGCTGTAGATCCTCAAAGGTGGGCAGTTGCGCCCGAGTTATAGAACCGGGACAGATGAGCGTCAGGGAAACCCCTAACGACACAGCTACACCCACTGGGCGGGTCAGTTGCTGAGGTACATAGCGCATAGGCTATCTCTTGGCTGTAGACTGGATACTCTCCAATTTTATCTGTATAATTAATTTTTTACCCTCGGTTCAAAAAAATTAAGGATTATGTAACGCCTCACGTCGGGGAAGCAGCGTCCATCAGACTTCTAATGGTAACGTTCAAATCTTTGATTGGCTTGCATCCTGAGACTCTAAAGGTTGCTCTATCACAGGTCATTAAATGAAAGAGCTAATTTTACATCCCCTGATTTTCACTTTACTCTTTTTAGCAGGGTCAGTCTATTTTGTTATCGCGTTTCAACTGATTAATTCCAATAGTCGATGGTCTAAGCTATTTGAACAAGCCTGTGCCACTGTATTTCTCATGATTATTGGAGGCATCACCATCGGACTGATGAATAAGTTCCATCCTCGGGTTTTATCTCTGAGAACTACGACATTGCCCACTCTGAGTCTGACCTTGGCGACTTATGGTGCTTGTCTTCTTTTATTAGCGCCTCGGTTAAATAAAACTTTAAAAGATACCGTTTATGTCTTATCATCTTTCCTGAAAAAAAATTTATTTTTTTGCGCCTATATCCTGATCATGCTTTTGTCTTTTGCCTTTTCTAATATTCCGGCATCTACATTTAAAGCAAGTATCGTTCATATTGGAGTTACCCTGGCACTCATCTATATAGGTAAACAATATAATTGGAAAGAATTATTAACACTATTAACTTGGTATCATGGCATTGCCGTTATTCTTTTCTTAGTATTTGGTCAGCACCATTTGGGGCATAAAAATTATGCTGGTCCAACCATGGCTATTGGTGCAATTATACTTTATTTATGGTCGATCAATGCATCTAAAAACTATAAGTTAATATTCATAAGTTTAGCCACATTAGCCGTTGTTTTTGTGCAACAAGCTGGGAGTGGAATGGGTAAAGCCTTGCTGTTTATATTGATATGTCTTTTAGGCTTTCTCCGATTCATTAAACGTTTACCACCGAGAACGGCTTTTGCCTGCATGGGTGTATTTCTAGCTCTTGCTGTATCTTTATTGATTTTGATTACAGAAAATGCCGAGTATATTATCGTGGAGAAGTTGGGTAAGGATATGACCTTAACCGGTCGCACCTACATTTGGGCACAAGTCGTCGATGCTATTAACAAGTATCCTTTGCTTGGCTATGGAGATGGAGGGTTTTGGCAGGAGTGGCGAGGACCTGATGACCCTTCATTTAACATCAGAACTCCTAGTGGTTTTAAAGCTATGCATGCTCACAATGGGTTTTTAGATATGGGCTTGTATTTTGGCTGGCTTGGATTAATCTTATTTAGCCTGTCATTGTTAGTTAATATTTATTACGGAGTACTGCATCTAATTCGCACTCAAGATGCCACAGCCGGATTGCCCCTCATAATTTTCACTTGGTTAATGATAACAAATTTTACAGAAACTACTCTAGTTTCTATTTCTAGTGGTTGGGCATTTTATGTGTTGATGACAGCAAGATTAACTATGGACATGACAGCAGAAGATATCAGTGACGTTGCCCATGACCAGCACGGTTTAGCGTTTGCGTTAACGCCTTCGTCCCTCCCGATAACCCCTGAGGAAAAGAATCACTCTAGTGATTGAACTGATTCATATTTGTACGCAACAAGCAATCTTCAATCACTAGAGTTTAAAATGCTAGAAAAAATCGCTTCACTCACTCAAAAGCTTAGTCCGGGTTTACGCCAAGTCCTCAACAATATCGGATGGCTGGTTTTTAGTAAATTTCTACAACTTGGATTGAGTCTAATGGTTGGGGTATGGGTAACTCGTTATCTTGGACCCACCCAGTTTGGCATGCTCACCTACGCCATAACTTTTGTGAGCATGTTTAGATTTGCTAGCCTGCAAGCCTTGAAAACTATTGTAGTGCGTGATATTGCTCGCACTCCTACCACTAAAAATGAAACCCTAGGTACAACATTTGCCCTTCAATTAGCTGGTGGCTTAGTTACTCTATTGGCAGCCGTAGGAATAATTTATTGGCTACAGCCCAATGAACCTTTAACTCACTGGCTAGTGGGAATCATTGCCGCCGGAACCCTTTTTAATGCATTTAATACAATTGATTTTTGGTTCCAATCCCAAGTCCAATCAAAATATACGGTTGTTGCCAGGAATTCTGCCTATGTATTTGTGGCGGCGATTAGAATTGGACTGATTCAGCTACAAGCCCCTCTGATTGCATTTGCTTGGGCGAGATTTGCTGAGATGGTGTTGGGTTCAATCGGGATAGTCATTGCTTATCAAAAACAGGGGAATCACATTCAGGCATGGCGAGTAAGCTGGCAAAGAGTTAAAGAATTACTACAGGAGGGGTGGTTGCTAGTTGCGGCGGGAATCGCTATTTATATTTATGTTGATATTGATAAATTTATGCTAGGTTCAATGTTACCGGATAAGTCTGAATTGGGATTTTACGCAGCGGCTGTTAAGATATCGGGAATCCTAGATTTATTTCCCATGACATTAGCGTCATCCATTTTGCCCAAACTGACGGCACTCAAAGAGAAAAATCATCAGGATTATCTCGATAAACTTCAGGTTTACTTTGACATATCAACGTTGATATGGTTAGCTAGTGCTATTCCGGTTTCACTTTTATCTCATTATATCGTTCAGATTCTCTATGGCTCAGATTTTGCGCCTGCTGGGACTCTGTTGTCTGTCTATGTCTGGTCTCAATTTAATAGTTGTTGGGGCGTAGCAAGAGGCACTATTTTAACTATAGAAAGTAAGTTAAAATTTAATCTGATTTTGACCATTATAGGTGCGATAGTTAATTTAATACTTAACTATATTTTTATACCAACTTATGGAGCAATGGGAGCAACAATTGCAACAATTGTTACTTATGCAATTGTGATAATTTTAATAAATTTCCTGATTAAAGAATTGAGATTTGTTGGCACTCTAATCATGCGTTCTTTCAATTTTTATGCGGCAATTTCAAGAATTAAGAAACTAGCGCAATAAATAATTAAGTCGCTAAATAAATTGAAGTCGAGCAACTCTTTTTTGGATTTATGACTACTTATTTAGGACAGCTAAAGCGAGTTTTATCGACCCAGTTTTCTTAACTTGCTACGGATACCAAACACAGAACGTCCTGTTCTCCATAAAACTTTTGTAAGCGCTAACCAAAATTCCTGTTCCCCTAAATAATCTTTAATCAACTTGTAATTTAGCCTAAGAGCCTGATATTGGTAGTTGATATGCCTTATGGAGTTATCCTGCGAGAGTCCAGAGTTAGTTTTGCGGTAATAAATACCAACAATACCAGAATGTACCCATGTATTCGCACAAGCCGCTAATCGAATTTTCAACTCCCAATCTTCATATTTTTTTAGACTATGCTTAATTCCCTCAACATCTAAGTAGAGTTTTTTCGCAAAAAGCATATCTCTAGGAAGTTTGACCACATTATTGATGATCCAGTGCAATCGTTGTAGCTGCTCAAAAATTGAAAAGAAAGCAAGATCTAAATAATGGTTTTGTTCTCCCCCTCGTTTAACTATGCAAAGATCAGAATAGGCTATTGAGTTCTCATGCTTGCTAAAGGCTATAAACTCTTGCTCAATCTTTTGTGGCGAGTACCAATCATCGCCATCAAGGGTGGTAATTAGCTCACTCTTCGCTGCTCTAATAGCCAAGTCTCTGTTGGTCGCTACTCCCAGATTTTTTTCTCGAAAAATTGGCTGTATCTGGGGATATTTGTGAGCCAAAGATGTAATCAAGTCTCTCGAACCATCGGTCGAGCCATCGTCAGCGACAATAATTTCATTGACAGGGAAAGTTTGATTGACTACACTTAGTATAGCCTCTGCTAAGAACGGTTCATTATTATAACTGACAATAACACAGCTAATAGTAGGCATATATAGGGAGTTGATTTATGATTGACAAGGTATGCTGTTATTGTACTACAGAAGTAGAATCTTTGACATAATGATGAGCTTTGCCCCTGTCTGTCCCTTTTTTTATAACAGGTTTTTGAGGATACACCCTCTACCTACTTAGATGTCTCTGTCAATCAACAATTCTTAAAACTCGCTCAAACAAAGCTGAGTGCTGTTAATTACGTCAGATGAGAACATAATATTTTTTTCGGTTCGGCTTTAAGTCAGCGATCCATAACTTAGCTAAACAAGGGTAAAAACAAGCGATAATCTTTGGTTCCACTTGTCACCCAGGTAAGGTAAAACTGGCTTAGGGTGGCTTAAGCTATTAATGAGTTTACATAACTATATATTTATTAATTATATTTAATTTAAAATATTTTAGTTAGTGGTAAAATAAAAGCTATAAAGTCAATAAGTATTGCCTGGAGGTTAAGCGATGATTAATAGAGTATTTAATAAATTAGGATATAGTATTCAAAATAATCAAGAAATATCTAGGTATCCTTACAAAAAGAGATACAATTTTCTGGATACAGAATTTGATTTTTGGATTCCTGATTCAACGGGTAAACAATGGTACGATCATAATTTTTGGGAGCAAGCTGTCGAGTTGACAACGATCAAAGAAATGCTAGACCCCAATGACTCAATTATAGAGTTTGGTGTTCATTATGGTTTTTTAGCCGTTTTCATTTGCAAAAACTTAAGTGAAGCCGGTAAATATTTAGGGGTAGAATTATTACCTAAAGCTGCCCTATACTCCCAAGCCCAATTAAGTTTAAATAATCTCAACTCGAATTGTCGTGTAATTAATGCTGCTGGCGCAGAAACCAATAAAAAAATAGACTTTCGCTATGATGACGGAGGAAATGCATTTATTAAAAGAAGTAACGATGAATCGTTAATCGTTGATGCGATAACAGGCGATAGCTTGTTAGAGGAGCAGGGAAAAGTTGATTTACTGAAAATTGATGTTGAAGGATACGAAGTTCAAGTATTGGAAGGATGTAAAGAGATACTAAAATCTCTGCCTAAAATTGCGATTGAATTACATTTAGAGTCTATTACCCAATACCAAAGAGTAGTGGACGACGTATTCAAAATTATTCCTATAGAAAACTATGACGGTAAGTACTTTTGGAATAGTGGCGGTGATTATATCAGACCCGATTCTCATACACTGATTAATTTCAACTTAAATACATTTCCGACCGATGGCATTGTTAATTTATTTTTAACCCCTAAGTCGTAAGATTTACCCCTTAAAGTCTATCAACAAACGAGCTTCAATCAATAATGAAATGACCGAAAAAACTTACAGTCTGGTTAACCAATGACTCGCGATCGCACTGCTGTTCTCATGACCTGCCATAACCGTAAGCCAAAGACATTAGCCTGTCTGGCGGCTTTATTTAACCAAATACTTCCTCGCGAAGTAACATTGGATGTCTATTTAGTCGATGATGGCAGCACTGATGGCACAGCCGAAGCAGTACGGCAAGCCTATCCTCAGGTCAAGATTCTCCCAGGGAATGGGAATCTCTACTGGAACCGAGGAATGCGAAAAGCCTTCGCTGAGGCGATGAAGTATGACTACGACTACTACCTCTGGCTCAACGATGATACTCTACTTTACCCAGAGGCGCTATCCTCTCTCTGGCAAACCTACCATCACTTAACCAAACAAGGGCATGAGAAAGCCATTATCGTGGGTTCCACTCACCATCCAGACACCGGCAAACTGACGTATGGTGGATTCGGTCGCAGTACCTGGTGGCATCCTTTCAAATATCGTCTCGTCGAACCCGGTACAGAACCCAAACCTGCTGACACCCTGAATGGTAACTGTGTTTTGATCCCTCGCGCCGTGGTTCAAATTCTGGGAAACTTAGACCCCGCATTTAGCCATAGCATCGGCGACACCGACTATGGCTTGCGAGCGCAACGTCAAGGGTGTAGCGTTTGGGTTGCAGCCGGATATGCCGGAAAATGTCAGACGAACCCTCCTCAAGGACACCCTTGGCTTGATCCAAAGTTTACGTTAAGACAGCGATGGCAAGCTGTAACTCATCACAAGGGTTTACCCCCTAGAGAATCAAAAGTCTTTTGCCAACGTCATGCGGGTTGGTTATGGCTGTTTTATTGGTTACTTCCTTACATTAGATTAGTGTTAGTTTCCCTATCCTATAAAATTGGATTAAAGCAGGAAAAAGCGGAAGTCTAGGAGGATTACTGGGATAATTAGTGCCATAACTTAATCATTTAAGATTAGCCTTATAGAGGTAAATTAACGTGAACCCTAACAGGAATACCCGTATTGCTTGGCTGCTTCCCTCTATGGAACGACAAAATTACTGGCAGCCATTATTTAAAGAATTCACAAAAACGTTTCCGCAAACCACCGTTTATACGGGATTTTGGGAAGGATTTGTTCCTGGCTTGGAAGGAGCCTTCACCGTTGAAGTTGTGGGCAAGACGCAGTTTGTCCCGACGACTCAAGGACGTGGTTACAGTCCAGGATTAATATATGTATCCCCTACTATTGTGGGTGATCTGCTCAAGTTTCGACCCCAGGTCATCTTTGTCAGTGGTTTCTCCCTCTGGACACTCCTCGCCTTACTATTTAAACCCTTAGGACAATGGAAAGTTGTTATTGTTTACGATGGCAGTTCACCAACCATAGACTATATCAATTCCAGACCTCGTTTAATCCTGCGAAGTACGATGGCTCGCTTCGCAGATGCCTATATTACCAATACGAGTGGAGGTAAAAATTATCTGACCAAAATCCTGGGAGCTGAAGAACAGCGAGTTTTTGCTCGACCTTACCAAGTACCCGATGTCAAAACATTACTGGGACGCCAGGAACCGGAATCAGAACCTGAACTTGAGTTACAGCATCCTATTTTTCTGTTTGTGGGCAAAATCATCCCCCGCAAAGGACTACGGTGTCTGTTGGAGGCTTGCACGATTCTCAAGCAACAGGGAGATCCAACCTATACGTTGCTTATCGTGGGTGATGGAGAACAACGGGAAGAACTGGAAGCTTATTGTCAAACTCAGGGGTTAACTCATTGCGTACAGTGGGCAGGTTGGGGAAATTATAACCGCTTGGGGGCGTATTTCCGCCGATCAGATATTTTCGTCTTTCCCACCTTAGAGGATATCTGGGGGGTGGTTTTGCTGGAAGCCATGGCTTTCGGTCAAGCCATTTTGTGTTCTAAATGGGCGGGTTCTTCTGAACTAGTGGTTGAGGGAGAAAATGGCTATATCTTTGATCCCTATCATCCTGAGGAATTAGCCAAACTGATGCGCCAGTTTATCGACAATCCTGATTTGATTGGAGAAATGGGTGAAAAATCGAAACAAACCATCGCCCTGCATCATCCAGGATCTGCCGCAGATTTCTTGATCCAGGTAACGTCTTTTGCCTTGGACTCAAACAAGAAAAAGATAGGTTAACTGACTAACTTTGAGGATTGGCTTGGGGCATTGCGACAATATTTCCAACCTTAGGGGCATCCAACTTCAGTAAGTCACCTTCACCTGTCGGTTGCACCTGAAAAAACTCATATCCCAATTCTTTCAGAAAATTCCAGGCTCCATCGGGTGACGACTTAAATCGAGACGTGATATGGGGATTGTACTCAAATATCACAATGGGTTTTAGACGGCTAAACAAGGAAATGGCTCCCCGCAAGACGTATTCCTCAGCCCCCTCAACATCCATTTTAATCAGATCGACCTGTTCAATTTGTTCACGACTCAACACATTATCTATTGTCGTGGTGTGAACCTCCTCAAAATTTGCCTCAGAATTTAAATCTCCGCCTAAAGAGTAACTATTAGGGGCATTATCAATATGATACAATTTGGCATAACCTTCTTGCTCCGACAGTGCAGATTGAAATAACTTGACATTGGTTAATTGATTGATTTCTACGTTGCGAGCAAGAGTTTGAAAGGATTCGCTTCCAGGCTCAAAGGAAATAACCGTGCCTGAATCACCAACTAATTTGCCCGCTATAATCGTATAAATTCCCGTATTGGCTCCGGCATCTATGAATACTTTACCCTCTGTGAGATAGGTATCCAATACCGATAACTCAGGCTCATAATATTCACGAAAAATGAATATTCCTGTAGAACCAGCACTTTTCAGTTTGGGGGGTAAGAGGAAGCGACAATTCCACTTGGGAATTTTAATATCCACCGATGAGCTTGATAGTTGGCAATACATAAACCATGATATTACTCGGAAAAGCGTAAGTATTGGTTGCTTTTGAAAAGCTCTATGACGCTTCAACGATACCCATTTAGTTGTGAAATAATTTCCATCTAGTTTCATAACTATATAACCTATCAGTTTTCTGTACTAATAAGATTGGCTGAACGTTTTTACTATAACATCTTCTCCTGTGCCAATTCAATACCGAGAGGGGTCAGTTTCAGTTGGCGTTCCTTAAAATAAATAGGCTATTTTCTGATTTTCCGGGGCAACCGTCTCCATAATGCAATTAGTAATTGGCAATATCCTACCCAGAGGAATAAATCCCAATGTCTATGACTTGGTTAAAATTAAATTTACCAGATCCAAAAAACGCTTTGCAGTAGGAACAGGACTATAATGTTCAATAGCCCATGTTCTACCAGCCACACCAACTTTTTCTAACAAGTTTGGCTCATTAGAAATTTTTTCAACCGTTGCGTCTGGATTGTCTAAGTCAACTCCGATATAGTGCAAATCATTTATGGGCATGACTGGAAGTTGAATCCCATACTTTTCAAAATCAACATGGAAGGTGACACAGCCAGCAGCTAAAGACTCCCAAAATCTCCAACTATCCCACTGCAATACCATCCGCCTTGATTGTGGAAAAAACTTGTTTAAAGCCCTATGTAGGTAGATGTAAGGAGGAGTATAGTTAAACCACACGGGTGGTTCTAAATGACCGCCAAAGCAAGCACTAGCTGCTGATGACTTTAGGCGGGTATAGTAGTTTGGGTAATGACGACGACCTGTTTGCTTCCATAAAAGAGCATCCTGTTCACTCAACTGGGGAGCATTAAAATTATCTACAAAGTCATCAACTGACAAAATTCTGGAGAGTGATGGCAAAAATTTTTCTTTAGCCATAACCCTGATACTATGACCCCTAACTCGGTAATTCCAGAGAATATTACTTTTTCTTTCATTAAATTTCATCGGATTATCGGTGTAATCCAAAATCCGCTCAGAAATACCAAAAACCCATGGCTTTACATTATAAGGGTATTTAATTTTTCGATTAAAATGACACCTAAGGATAACATCGAACTGTTTGAATTCTGGCTTCCATAAATCCGGGTTTATTCCATATAAACTATCAACATAAACAGTAATATATTTTCGGTCAGGTCGGAAAAGGTTTTTTGGAAATCCTTTTCCATAATCCATCCAATGATGATTGACAATCACAATTGAACAGTCTTCAGGTTTTACTTCAGGATTGTAAGCGAAAAGATATTGATCATGATCGGGTGATAACTGCCAATAATTTTTATCAGAATAGAAGGGAATACCTAGAGCTTTCAAGCCTTCAGCTAAGCAGAGAGTCCAATGCTGGAAAGCTGATTCCTGAGGGGAACCGCAATGATGACAATAGAAAAATACCTTATGATTCTGATTCATACTCATAAACGGTTTCAACCTAATGATTAGAAACTTTTGGGGTCATCATTTAATAGATCATAATTTACAACTCCCATAAATCTGAGCCCAAATTTCTCCCTTAACCTCCCAATCATATATCTCCTTGACCCGCTTTTGACCT
>CAKZMA010000319.1 GCA_937127375.1 uncultured Coleofasciculus sp.
TAAATCATTTAAATCTAAAGTTTTAATCACCCGTTCTTTTGGAGTCAGTTTTAAATACTCCTGCAAATCTCCTGTTGATAATTCTTCTAGTCTAACTTGCCGTTCTTCCTCAGTTAACGGAAAATGAAATAACCCCGATCGCCAATCAAAGAAATCCGGTGCCCGCTGAATAAAATAGTTTAGGACAAAGGAAGGGACAACAAAGACAAAACTACAGGGAAAATCTGTGCCAAACCGTTCTCGTTGTTGGTTTAAATGACTTAAAATTGGGGGTACACCTTTCCAACTATAGGTATAGATTTCCGTAGAACTCCAACCACTGAGGCGTTTAGTATCTTCATACTCATACAACGCCTGTTCTATCCCCCGAATCACTAAAATATCAAAGCCTTCTTGTTCTCTAAGTTCAGCAATTTGGTCATAAACTTTTTGGGTTTCCCGCTTAATCGGCAACACAGATATTTTTTTCTGGGGTAAATCTCGCCGCAGTTGCTCAATAATTTGATTCACCTGACGATAATTAGATTGCACCACAAAAAATAAACCAAATCCCTTCTTCCGCCGCAGCGCCCGTAACAGCCGACGGTAGACTTGATCAAAGGTTTCTGGCGGTAATGAATCAGGCGCGATTGGCATCATCCACTTGCTTTAGGGCATCTTTAAACTTAGACACATCCACTATAATCGGGTGAACATCATACCAGGTGTGCTTTTCTCCTTGTTGATTAATATAGCGATATTCCAATAAGCAACGGTTGAATAATAAACTCCGGTGCAGGTTATCATTACCAATTTCTTTACTCTTATAAACTTGGGCGAGAATCTGCCATTGATCCTCTTCCACCGCCCGTTGATAAACATCTCGGAGTTCGGCAATTGCCCGTTGTACCGCCCGCGCTGAGATGGGTAATTGATCGGTTCGATTCGTGGCTTCTTGCATCAGTTGAATTAAGTCTCGCATATAACCGCCACTCATGCGACAGAGTTGTACCAGTACGTCGGGCTCGGCAAAAATTTCAGTTTCTAAGTCTAAATCGGTATGCGGTTCAATGCGGCGTTTAATTGTTTCCTTCAGTTTAGTAATACCCGGTTCGTATACACTGCCATCTTGCCACTGTACCATCACCGAAGGCAGAACTTGGGGAATGCCATAGTTATCCTTTAAATCCGTCGCCCACCGGGAATAAATCATAGAAATGGGGACAGTATAAACAATATGACAAGCTAAAGCTTTAAGCTGTTCATGACGATCCAGAAAAATTTCCTCATGATTGCTGCGCCCACTCTCCCGGAAAATCGGGACAATTCGATCTAAGTTATCGGCAATAATCACTAATTGAGTTTTGCCATCGGGTAATTTCTTGGTAGCATCAGCAATAAACTGATTAAGTGCCTTCAGTAAAGTTTCCGTATGGGGTTCGACTTTCTCACGAATTTGCTGACGTTGACTAGGTTCCGTGCGAATCGCCGCCGTTAGCTTGGCAAACTGATTTAATTGGGCTTCAATCGTCAGCTTATCCAGCTTCACGTCTTGGAGAAAAAAGTCTTTGAGATCCTCATAGCGATCGCGTAACCAGTTGGCGATGGGTGTAGAATCGGCTTGTTGAAGCTGGGCGAGTAAATGGCGGGTACAGGCGAGTAAGATATCCGTGTATTGAACATCTTGGACACTGATATCCTCTTGATCTGCCGCAAAATAGACAACAAAGCAGTTTTTCTTCTCCAGATATGTCTGGAGTCGATACAATTCCGTCGTCTTCCCTGCGCCACGATACCCAGAATACAACTGACAGGTTAAGTCTTTGGAACGCCGAATACTTTTGCCTAAATCTTGTTCAATCTCCACATCACCCCGTACCTCCCGACATTCCACATATTGAGGATCACCAGCAGGAAGCGGCATTGGCGTAAAGGAATTATAGATATTATCTAATAATGCTTCAATATTCGTCATTTGTCTTATGTCATTCGTCATACTCGCTTTCTATCGAGCATCAAGCTATGTTTATGTAAGGGTTTATAGCACTACGCATTAAGGTTAGGACAATACAATTGGGTGAAAAGGCAACAGGTAACAGGCAATAGGCAACAGGGGAATGTCCTAACGTATCCCCGTAGGGCTATAACACATATCTTAGGGCGCACGTCGGTGCGCCCCTACAATTCTAATCCACCCGTTAAGCAATCTGACTTTTCACGCCATCTAGAAAAATCGAGATCAAACCTAACCCCCCAGCCCCCTTGCAAGGGAAGGGGGAGAATTCAAAGCCTCTCTCCTTGTAGGAGAGAGGTTTGGAGAGAGGTTTTCCCAATCCCGTGAAAAGTAAGGTTAAGCAATGGGTGTTCCAGACATTGCATGAAACGTCTGGAACAAATTAGCGGGTTGCTAAGACTCGGATAAATTCCAAGGGTAATCCATCGGTATCGGCAATAAATGCTACCTCGTACACGCGATCGCCGATAATTTGTTGAGTAGGTTCTAGGAGAATTTTCAGCGGCTGACACTGATCCGGATTTTGACTCGAAGCCTCAGCTAGCCTCTGTTGTAGCGATTCCAGCCAACTGGGTAAGTCGGCAACTGTTTCGGTGAGATCAAAAGAAAGATGATAGTAACCGACATAATGTTCATCCCCAAACGCATCCGGTGCAGGTTTAGGTTCCGGGATTTGAATCAGTTCAATTCGTCCGTCTAATCCCTCCATCCAACAGGCGAGAGTAATCCCCGCCGTGAAGCGTTCACAAACCGTAAACCCTAATTGTTCGTAGAACGCGATCGCGCGATGAATATCAGCCGTGCGAATTGAAGCATGATGCATGATTCACGAATAATTTTAATTGTTGATCTCTGTAGGGGCGGGTTTTACTGATAACACTTTAACTCAAACCATTCACTTAACTAAACCCGCCCCGACTTAGTGATAGGGAAGCTGGAAAGAATGCCATGCTCATTAAGGCTGGTGGGCAATGCCCACCCTACTGTATATCTAAACCCGCCCCGACTTAGTGATGGGGAAGCAAACAAAGGACTAATGACTAATGACTAATGACCAATGACCAATGACCAATGACCAATGACCAATGACAATTCACTCAAATAATCGAAAATAAGGATAGCGTACTGGAATTCCTGGCTCTTTTTCCAAATCGAAGTTAATCACTTCCCAACAGGGATCGCCCTCTGGTTCTGGGCTAAATGCCACAGGTAAGCCGTAGAGTCGCGGACGCCCCGGTTCCGATTGTCCGCGCCAGGGGGTACTTCGTTCCAGATAGGCACTAACTAAATCTCGATAGCGACTGGCAATAATCACCCGTGTTGCCCGATAGCCTTGAGTGTACAGGCGATCAAGGGCTTCGTGAATTTCAAAGCGAATCCCATCCGGATGGGTATGCTGACGATACCATTCACCCTGCCATTGACGCCAATGACGCCCTGATTGTAAGTGGATGAGTTCTTCAGTTTTGGGATCTGCCTCGAAAGCGCCATGCCGGGGACACAAATAGGTATCGGTCAATGTCAATGCCGGAATAGACTGCCGACAGTGAGGACATTGAATCTCTGAACCGAATATGGGGTACTGTAAACTAGGATTAATCATCTAGGGTTTAAGGTATCGTCATTCATTCGGCGATTGCGCTAGTACCTGTATAAATAATATATATGTGGCTTCATCAATTATAGAATACGCTCGAACACACTCATCTGTTTTATAGGCAATCGTGACTGATTCTTATTCCCAGTTTCCTGCAACTCCCTCCTATTGGTCTGCTGTTGATCAGTCTCAAGCCGCCTTTGTTGCGCCCAATGCGGTGGTTATCGGTGAAGTCGCGATCGCATCAGGAGTCAGTATCTGGTATGGTGCTGTGGTGCGGGGTGATGTCGAGCGGATTGAGATTGGTGAATGCACCAATATTCAGGATGGTGCTATTTTACATGGAGATCCAGGTAAACCTACGATTCTGGAAGACCATGTGACAATTGGACATCGGGCTGTCGTCCATTCGGCTCATATTGAACGGGGATGTTTGATCGGGATTGGTGCGATTATCTTAGACGGTGTGCGGGTAGGACATGGCAGCATTGTCGGTGCTGGGGCATTGGTAACCAAAGATGTTGCCCCTTTATCGCTGGTGGTTGGCATTCCGGCGCGAAAAGTCCGCGATATTTCGGAAACCGAGGCGGCTGAA
>CAKZMA010000320.1 GCA_937127375.1 uncultured Coleofasciculus sp.
TTCCTCACCTTCCCCATCTTCCTCACCTTCCCCATCTTCCTCACCTTCCCCATCTTCCTCACCTTCCCCATCTCCCTTATCTCACTCATCCTCTACTCTACCTGAGGGATCAAATCCAAGCCATTCAACCCTAAAGGGGGTATTACCCCTACGTATAAGGGTTCGGTCAATGATTTACGCTCTACTTGAATCAGGTGACTCAAGAGTCTTGCTTTATGAAACTGCATCTACCTACTTTTTTCAAAGCTTGTAACCCAGCTAGAACTCTAGTGATGGGCAATCCAGAGGATCGTCAGTACTATATTAATTTTTCGTCTGTGCGGGGCGGCAAAATTATCGAAGCCTTAGGACGCACGATCGCACGACTTTCGCCGGATGAACCTACCTGTCAGCTTTTTACGGGACATATTGGCTGTGGTAAGTCTACAGAATTGTTTCGCTTGAAGGCTCAGTTAGAGGCGGAACAATTTCATGTTGTCTATTTTGAGTCATCTCAAGACTTGGACATGGCAGATGTTGATATTAGCGATATTTTACTCAGTATCGCTCGGTCGGTGAGTGAAAATCTCGAAGCGATCGGGATTCGTCTCCAACCCCGGTACTTTAACAAACTCTTCAACGAGATTAATGATTTTTTACAGACGCCTATCGATGTGGATGTAGCGGCTGAACTGTCCGTCGGTATTGCCAAAGTCACTGCCAAAACCAAAGATAGTCCTCAATTGCGCGAACAGCTCAGACAACACCTAGAGCCTCGTACTCAAGGAATTCTGCAGGCGATTAATACTGAAATCATTGAACCGGCGATTAAAAAGCTCAAACAACGAGGTAAACAAGGGTTAGTTGTCATTATCGACAATTTGGATCGAGTTGATCCCCGACCGGTTCATGCGGGGCGATCGCAGCCTGAGTACCTGTTTATCGATCGCGGCTCTCAATTGCGACGTTTACGCTGTCATCTGGTTTATACTGTCCCCTTAGCGCTGATGTTCTCTAACGAGTACGAAACCCTGAAGAATCGCTTGGGCGGGGGTGTGGCTCCCAAAGTATTGCCTATGGTACCGATCTGGTATCGAGATGGTCGTGAATTTTCTCAAGGAATGGCATTACTCCGACAACTGGTTTTAGCCCGTGCGTTTCCCAAAGTTCCTCCAGAAGAGCGCTTAAATTTAATCCCAGAGGTTTTTGACAGTCCCGAAACCCTGGATCGCATCTGTCGGATTAGTGGGGGTCACATTCGCAACTTGTTGGGACTGCTATATAATTGCCTGCAACAAGAAGATCCACCCTTTTCTCGCGAATGCTTAGAGAGTGTGATTAAGGGATACCGAGACGATCTGGCGTTAGCGGTTGAGGATGCAGAATGGCAGTTACTCTTTCAGGTGGTTCAGCAGCAGTCCATTCGCGGCGAAAAAGAATATCAAACTCTGTTACGCAGTATGTTTGTCTATGAATACCGCGATGACTTGGGTCGTTGGTTTGGAGTAAACCCAGCTTTAGCCGAGACTGCTCGGTTTAAATCGGTTGCTGATGTGAGTGCTTGATGGGGAGCTGGGGAAGCTGGGGGAGCCGGGGGAGCTGGGGGAGCTGGGGAAGCTAGGGGAGCTGGGGGAGCCGGGGGAGCTGGGGGAGCTGGGGAAGATGGGAGACAAAATTTCTATAGCCCATTACCCTATTGCCTATTGCCTGACAAATGACGAAGGACAAATCAGTGATCTGGGTCACATTTACTATAAAATTTTGTCACGATTTTTATCAGTTGATCTCACTGCTTAATTCTATTGAAACTTGTTAAATTGTCTGGGTCTAAGTTGTGATTTTAGAAGTGGGTTGAATTTCTTAGTAAATAGCTTTTATCTTATCAAAGATACGCTTTAATAAAAGATCTGTCATCAAAAAAGCAGATCCATCCGCCGAAGCCAATAGAGGTCTTATTGGTTGGTTTTCTGTTTTTTAGCCTTTGTATTTAAAGTCCCTTATTAACACTAGCTTACTCGACGATAGCCACCTAGGAGTAGTCAGATTTTGATAGGAATGAAGGAGAAAAAGAGAGAGAGAGCCGAAGAAATAGTCTTAGCCAATGAGCGTTCACTATCTACCCTCGCGCGGGCAATCACCCTGTCGGAAGGACAATTTGCCCTGATTTTAGTCCGCTGCAACTATGAGTGCTGCAAACAACCGATGTGGCAGCAACTCCAAGGGCTGACAGGAATTGCCTTGAAACAGTTGGTGCTGCAAGAATCCAGTCAAACCTTATATACCGTTATCCTAGACGCGATCGCGAAAGAGGATGTATCTGCCTTGCTCGTATTTGGTCTAGAATCCGTCACGGCAATTGATCCAGTCTTAATCTCTACCAATCAGGTACGCGACGAATTTCCGAAAAGTTTTAGCTTTCCTATCGTTTTATGGGTCACTGATGAACTACTCCACAAATTAGCCCGATTTGCTCCTGATTTTAAGAGTTGGGCGGCAACGTCGATTAAATTTGAACTGGCAACCGTCGAGTTGTTGGACTTATGGCAACACACAACTGAGGAACTGTTTACCACGCTTTTAGAGAAAAGTGTCGGTGAATTTTTGTCCAACGAAGCGCTCAAGCTGTCGCCGGGATGTCAGCGTCGTCAAGAACTCGAATCCGCATTACGGGATTTGCAGGGGCGTGGTGTGAGTCTAGAACCTGCCCACTATGCGACATGGCAATTTATTTTAGCCAGAGATGCCTTTAAACATGACTTGATTGAGGTAGCTCTGGAGCAGTATCAACGAAGTCTAGATGTTTGGCAACAGATTACCTGTGCTGTCTCCGATGGCACTGATCAGCAATTATTAGAACGGATTGGCATCTTACAGTGCCATCTGGGTTGGTGTTATTGTCGTCAAGCTCAATTACACCCAAGTCACAAGTATAGAAGTTGGGAGAAAGCTAGAGAATTTTGGCAAGCAGGGATTGACGCCTTTACGATGGCGGGACGCTTGGATTGGGTTGCCCACTTAACCATTCAACTGGGTGAAGTCCTGCAAAACCTGCAAAATTGGGCAGATTTACAAGCGCTGGCACTTCAGTCGTTGGCGCAGTCTCAAACCCAAGACAACGCAGCTCAATTACCCCAAGCTTATGGTTTTTTGGCGGCGGTGGCATTAGAAGAATCCCACTGGGAGGATGCCAAAGTCTTCGCCCAAACAGCGTTAGATATTTTGGATCAGTCCCAATTATGTCAGCCTCAGCATCAGGGATGGTACTTACTGATCCGTGCCAAAGCCCAGCGTCAACTGGGGCAATCGGCAGCAGCGATCGCGGATTTAGAGGCGGCGTTAAAAGTAGAGGGGTTACTCCCAAACGCGCCTCATCAGTCTCCCCAGCTTTATCTGGACATTCTCCAAGAACTGCGATCGCTCTACTTCGATCACCAGAAATACCTACGAGCCTTTGAACTCAAGCAAAAACAACGTTCCCTCGAACAACAGTATGGCTTTTTTACCTTTCTGGGTGCAGCACCCTTACTCTCTGGGCGACAGGATCACCAATTATCGCCCCTGGAAATAGCAGCGGCTGGGCGATTGCCGGATGTGAATCGACTCTTGGAACGCCTCAGCCGCAATGATCACAAACTAACGGTGATTCATGGCTCATCAGGGGTGGGTAAAAGTTCTTTGATTCACGCTGGATTAGTCCCTGCCTTAGCGAGTCGCACGATTAGCGCGAGAGAGGTGATCCCCGTGGTGCAGAAAGTCTACAGCGATTGGCGAGGAGAGTTTTCTCGACAACTCAGCCATGCCTTAGACTGTACCCCTAATCCCTCATCAGATACGGCGTTAGATCCCCAACCCCTGAACCAACTGGCAACCTGTGTGAATCAATTACAGCAGGCGGCTGATGGCAATATCCTGATCGTGCTAATTTTCGATCAGTTTGAAGAATTTTTTTTCGTCTGTACGGAATTAGAACAGCGACGCCAGTTCTATGAATTTTTGGAACATTGCCTGAATCTGCCCTTTGTCAAAGTGATTTTATCCCTACGGGAAGATTACCTACATTACCTGCTTGAATGCGAACGCTATACCAATTTGAGTGCGATTAACAACAATATTCTGGATCGACAACTTCGTTATCACTTGGGGGATCTGTCCCCAGGGGAAGCGAAAAATGTCATTTCCACTCTGGCTTCAGGTTCTCAGTTTAAGTTAGACGACGCCCTAATTGATGCCCTAGTTCAGGATTTAGCCTCACCCACCGAAAGCGTGCGCCTGATTGAATTACAGGTGGTGGGTATGCAACTGCAAACGGAAAAAATTACCACTCTGGCGCAATACCAAGCCTTAGGCACGAATCCGAAAGCCACTTTAGTTGAACGCTGGCTGTTGAATGCTATTGCTGATTGTGGTTCTGAGAATCAAGAGACAGTTTGGCAAGTCTTATTTTCCCTGACAGATGACCGAGGGACTCGTCCTTTGAAAACTCAAACCGAGTTGGAATCGGGGACAAAAGACTTAGATATGGGACATACACCATCCGTTGTCAAATCGCCATCCTCACTTTCCCTAATTCTGGAGATTTTAGTTGGCTCAGGGTTGTTATTTCGCTTACCTGACGAACCCGAGGATCAATATCAACTGGTTCATGATTACTTAGTTGCCCCCATCCGTCACCATTACAAAAAACGCCGCAAGCAGACACTGGTGACACGGCTGAAGCATAGTCAGATGGAACTGTTACGAGTTCGCAAACAGCGACTCCGGGCGATCGCAGTCGGTACAGCAATGGCAGTGCTGGCGGTGACGGCTGGGGGGTTAGGATGGCGGGCTGAGGTGCAACGCCGACGCGCCGCGACTTTAACGTTTAATGCCCAACTCGCGGCGATTAGTGCGTCGTCAGAAGCCCTATTTGCCTCCGGAAAGGAATTTGATGCGCTGCTGGAAGCGCTCCGAGGCGCGAGACAGCTTAAGCAGGGTGGCGCAGGGGTTAAGCCCGATACCCACCTGCAAGTGATTGCTGCCCTCTCTCAAGCCGTAGACTCCGTAACCGAGCGAAATCGGTTAGAAGGACATAGTGATATCGTCTGGGATGTCAGCTTTTCCCCCGATGGAGAACTGATTGCCTCAGCCAGCCGCGATCGCACGGTAAAATTGTGGCGTCCTGATGGTACATTAGTCACTACTCTGCAAGGGCATCAAGATAGCATTACCAGTGTTTCCTTTAGTCCAGATAGTCAGCTAATTGCATCCAGTAGTTGGGATGGTACAGTTAAGCTGTGGCGTCGGGATGGCACCCTTGTCCGCATGTTGACCGGGCATGAAGGTTATGTTTATAGCGTTAGCTTTAGTCCCGACGGTGAACACCTAGCCTCCACAGGTGCAGATGGTACAGTGCGACTGTGGCGAGTCGATGGCGAGTTAATTCATACCCTTTCAGCCCATAAAAAAGCAGCCCAGTGGGTTAGCTTTAGTCCCA
This sequence comes from uncultured Coleofasciculus sp., assembly GCA_937127375.1. Taxonomy (GTDB): domain Bacteria; phylum Cyanobacteriota; class Cyanobacteriia; order Cyanobacteriales; family Coleofasciculaceae; genus Coleofasciculus. The sequence continues at coordinate 5,453 of CAKZMA010000320.1, forward strand.
ATGGTGAGATGCTAGCGTCAGCCGGAAGCGATCAAACCATCAAACTATGGACAAAAGACGGTCAATTATGGAAAACTCTCACCGGACATCAGGGTAAGGTTAACAGTGTGGCGTTTAGTCCCGATGGTCAATTCATTGCCTCAGCTAGCGATGATCGCACCGTGAAACTGTGGGATACTCAGGGTCAACTCATTAAAACCCTCTCCCAACCGGAACACTGGGTATTGAACGTAACCTTCAGCGCTGACAGTCAGTTAATTGCCGCCGCCAGTGCCGATAATACGGTAAGACTGTGGAATCGTGATGGTAAACTACTGAAAACCTTTAAAGGACACAGCGATAGAGTAACCGCTGTCAGTTTTAGTCCCACAAAACAAGCAAAAGAAACCGCAGACGCATTAGCAACCCCCGTCGTCCTCGCTTCTGCCAGTTATGATAAAACCATCAAAGTTTGGGAACTGCGTCAACAGTCTCAGCTCATTTTACGCGGGCATGACGATGATGTGCGAGATGTGACCTTTTCTGCCAATGGAGAACGAATAGCTACAGCGAGTAACGATAAAACCGTCAAAATTTGGGATCGTTTTGGTCAGCTATTGCACACCTTAACCGGACATACGGAACGAATTTATAGTGTTAGCTTTAGTCCTGACGGGGAACGCCTTGCCTCAGCCAGTCGAGATGGTACGATTCGGCTGTGGAATCGAGAGGGAGAGTTTATTAAGGTATTGAGCAGTCATCAGGATTGGGTGTTGGATGTCAGTTTTAGTCCTGATTCGCAAACCCTTGTCTCCGCCAGTCGAGATAAAACGATTAAACTTTGGACACGAGATGGAGTTTTGATTAAAACCTTAAAAGGACATCAATCTCGCGTCAATGGGGTAACTTTTAGTCCCGATGGTCAGTTATTAGCATCAGCTAGTGATGACCAAACCGTCAAACTATGGAATCGTCAGGGACAATTGGTGAAAACGTTGAAAGGTCATAGTAATTGGGTGTTAGATGTCAGCTTCTCCGCCGACTCCCAGTTATTAGCGTCAGCCAGTTATGACAATACTGTAAAACTCTGGAATCGCCAGGGTGAACTGCAAACAACTCTGAAAGGATCTACTGATAGTGTGGCGCGGGTTGAGTTCAGTCCTAGAGGAAATATTCTGGCAACAACAAGCTGGGATAATCGGGTACAAATCTGGCGACTAGATGACACTTTAGTGAAAACCTGGGAAGCTGAGGAGGGGCGTGTCACGAGTGTGAGTTGGAGTCAGGATGGTCAGGCATTAGCTGTCGGCACTGAAGATAATACGGCAATTGTTTGGAATTTAGATTTGGAGGAACTGTTAGCAAAAAGTTGCAATTGGCTGCAAGATTATCTCAATCATAATCCCGATGTTAAACAGAGTAACCGTGAGCTTTGCCAACCCATTGCCCGTGAAAAAGGAAACAGCTAATTTCGCGTAGCTAATGTTATAATGTATCGTTAAAAACTGTGCATTTGAGCATAGCTGAAGCATCTGGGGATAACGTCAGAAACGGCATTACTGGCTCACTCAAACAGTCCAGTAATCGAAATTGATGCGCTCCTTAAAAAGGGTAACTTATTCTACCCAGCATCCCCGGTTTTGACCAAGGGCGGATTTTGTGGAAAGGTTATAGCAACCGCCATGGCTGTTAGGACACATAATTTATGTAGAGACGTTGCATGCAACGTCTCTACAATGGTGCCGAACGTCCTAATCGATGTGTCTATTGCTATATTTCTGAATAGGGCTGGAAATCCTGGCATTTTTCGAGGATGTGTAAGCAGAATTTGCCTGAGACAGGGAGATGAAACTGTTCCCTGTTCCCTGTTAAGAAGTTCCCTACCCTCACCACAAGACTCCCTGAAGCAAACCCTAAAGTAAGAATCGAGCTCACTAGGAAAGTCTTGGAACCCGTTTCAACGGGTTTAAGCTTTTAGCCCCAACTTTAGTTGAGGGCTTAAGTTTTAAACCCAGCCCCTAATTTCGGAATCCGTTAAAATTTTCCCCAACTTAAGAGATTCGCTTTTCGTCGCTTGTAAAAGATGTTTCATCATCACAGGTTCACCCGCATCAGCGGCTATAAACGCCGCATTTAGGGCAATATTGCGAATATTTCCCCCTGCCATATTCAGTTTGCCTAACTTTTGCATATCTAACTTCTTTGTTGGCGTCTCTTGGGGGAAAATGCGCTGCCAAATTTCGGTTCGCTCTGGGGCGTTGGGAAAGGGAAACTTCACCGAAAAATTAATCCGACGCATAAAGGCTTGATCTAAGGCGTCGAGCAGATTTGTCGTCAAAATCGCTAATCCTTGATACGCTTCCATCCGTTGTAATAAGTAACTGACTTCCACATTCGCATGGCGGTCATGAGAATCTTTCACTTGCGTTCGTTTACCAAACAAAGCATCCGCTTCATCAAACAATAAAATTGCCCCACTTGTTTCCGCTGCATCAAAGATTCGCCGCAGATTTTTCTCCGTTTCCCCAATATATTTACTCACCACTGCACTCAAATCAATCCGATAAAGGTCAAGGCGTAACTCCTTTGCCAATACGTCCGCCGCCATGGTTTTCCCAGTTCCACTCGGTCCAGAAAAAAGAGCGCTAATCCCTAAACCTCGTCCTCCTTTTCCCGCGAATCCCCACTCATGATAAACCTTTGCTCGTTGTCGCACATGAGTCGAAATTTCATGTAATGTATTTTTTTCCCGTTCGGGTAGAATCAACTCTTCCCAAGTGGCGACAGCATCAATCCGTTGCGCCAAATCATCTAAACGGGGACGTGCTTGAGTCTTACAGAAATCCCATAAATGAGTTTGCACGGGAGATAAGGGATTTTCTATTTTAGGTTGAGTCTTTTGAGTTTTTGATGAGCGACGACGGGTTGAGGATGATGATGTTTTGGCTGGTTCTTTATCGGTTTGTTTGTCTTCCTGTTGTTTATCCGGTGGTGTAGGCGTATAGTCACTACTATTCAGCGATAAACAGGCAGCTTGAATTGTCGCCGCATCTAGATTAAATTGGGAAACAATGGTATCAAGTTGTCCATTCAGTTCTGTTGTCAGTGAACCGAGATGGAATTTCCAGATATCCCGTTGTTCAGCATGACTCAGTTGACCTACATCTAAAGTAATCATCGGGCGTTGATGTTGCGGTTGTCGTTCCTGGGTGCTGAAAATTAATGGCACTTTTAATTGTTCAACAAACTCGGCAATTGCCCATTCTCGCCGAGGATCACCTTGAGTCATTTCATCAGCATTCAGGAACAAGAAACTGTGGTTTAATAAAGTTTCCCGTAAACAGCGTTGCATCAACTGATACAGTTCATTGGGATTAAAGGGAATAACAGAGGCTGATATCATCTGCATATTCCAGCCTACTGCGCTACAGGCGACAGTAGCAATGGATTGCTTTGCCCCTATATCTGAACCACATAACTGAACAACGGGATCGTCAAAATTTGCCAGTGGTGTAGACCAAGTGGCGATAAGTTTGTCAGCAATTTCTTGATACGAAGGGGGCAGAGGAGTGGAAGATGAAGGCGGTACAGGTAAAAGGATACCTGCCAATTCCTTATCGACGCAAGGTTCACTCAACAGATAACAAAAAATGCGCTGATTAATGCGTAGAGGTGATTGAGTAAAGAATAATCCTTCCACCCTTTCAATCAGTTCCCACTGGTGTAAGGGAGATTGGGAGGAAAGAATGCTCAGATCAGACTGGTGAAACGTAGATAAGGCTAAATTCAACGTGGGATAATTTTGTTTAGGATTGCCGTTAATTTTGGCACATAAGACTTCAAACTCATTATCCAACTCCATACCAACGCATAATAAGAGGATATAGCGGTCAAATTGGGAGAGGTGAAATAAAGCGCAGAGTTTATCTAAGGCTGGTGGTGCATAGTCGAGAACGGCTGCGGCATCTGGGGATAACGTTGTTTCCAATTTGGCTAAGTTGGGCTGATTTTGCTGGTAAGCGAGGTAATCTTCCAAAACCTGTCGGACTTGATTAACGGCTATCTGGAGATAGTGAAAGTTGGCTTGATACCAGGTAATGGGTGTGTAAATATTCATATAGGTTTATATGTTTTAATGGTGTTAAAATTTATCGTCTGTTTGGAGCGTGAAAGGGGGTAAACTGTTCGGCATTTAAACCTTAATATCAATAATGGCGCAATCCTTGCCGTAGTGCGAGCATCTTGCTCGCTACATCAAGCATCTTGCTCGCTACATCAAGCATCTTGCTCGCTACATCAAGCATCTTGCTCG
>CAKZMA010000321.1 GCA_937127375.1 uncultured Coleofasciculus sp.
AGACGCCCTTGACTTAATCTATCGTCTCACCGCAGGTCAACCCTATTTAGTTCAATTAGTCGGGTTCCAACTGGTGCGCCGTTACCGCCGTTACAATAACCCTGTGTCTGAACAGGTTTTTACCGTGACCGTAAAGGATGTGGAAGCCCTGATTAATGACTCTGAATTTTATCAGCGAGGACGGTATTATTTTAATAACGTTTGGGGTCAAGCGGCACGAGGAACTTACGGTCAACAGGCAATCCTTAAGGTGTTAGCGCCTTATCCAAATGGGTTAATAATTGAACCATTAAAGATGAAGTTAGCCGAATTATTTAGAGAATTAGGACTAGCAATTCTAGAGGAAAAACAATTAGAGGAAGCGTTGGAAACGTTAAAACGCCATGATGTAATTCAGCAAAAGGGTGAATCTTGGCAACTTATTATTGAACTTTTCCGGCGCTGGATGTTGTTGCACTTAATTGACTACTAATTACTCCTTCGGGTTGAATTCACTTGTTTTAGTCAACGAAGAAGATTTAACGACTAATAAACCAGGAGCAACTAAGAATAAAAGAATTGCGATAAACTCTACTCCAGAAGTCCAGGTAACTAACCCAAAAATTACTAAAACAAGGCTATAAGGAACGATAGCTTTGTTGCTTTCCTTAGAGTTTACAGCTTCCGACTGCACAAGTGCATTGCACAGCCGTTCTTGCTGAAAATGCTCCAATCCCCATAAAGCTTCGTCTGCATTTAAGCTTTGCCGAGCCAATGAGAACCATTTTCTAAACTCTGGTGATACCCTAATTTGATTTTCCTCAATAATTCCACACAGTATATCTACTACTGCACGAACATTATCTGCTGGCAAGCCATCCCGAAGGAAGCAAGCTGGATATAAATCCAAATACAAATGCATCCCGCCATCACCTAAAATAATAAACTCCGGAGAAATATGCAAACAAACAATAGGAATAAGTCTATGAAAATAGATTAAAATTCTTAATAAACTTCGAGCAAGTTGATAAAGTTCAGTCTCACTTCTTAACTGAACTTCAGCAAGACTTTTGCCTTTGACGTAGGAAAATACTAAACAGATTTTTATTCCCGATCCCTTTTGTTTGGGTAACAAGCAGTCCTTTAAACGAACTAGGTGCAAGTTTCTTGGCAGGCGATCACACAACTCAAGGAACTCTTCTATTTGATGGTATTCAGCCCATGAGTAACAATTGTATATTTGGAGGCGAACTAAACAATTCGCTTTTTTATCGACTGCCAGCCAACTTTTTTGTCCTAAAGATTTGATGAGCTTATACCGAGGAAGAGAAGTCAATTGTTGCTTCCTTCTACTTAAGAATAACTACTTTTTCTCTATACTAACTATTCTCTGTCACCTATCCAGAGATACTGATTTTATTCTATCTTTTTCAGCCTAACGATAGAAGAAAACCAAAATAAAAAACTATTACAATATTTGGGATGCTAGTGGATTTTTTAGCTTAATGAACACCCAAAAAGTATTAATAGTCAGAGGCAGATTATTAACAGACTTTGACATAGAACATTTACAAAGATTAGCTTCACCATTATCAGTTGAAATTTTCACAGAAGGACATAAATTATTAAGCACAATGAGCAAGCTTGATCCATCAAATATTCCCTTGGTCATTATAGATATACAAGCCAGGGGTAACGACGGAGACGGGTTTTCTCTTGTCCGACAATATAATGCCCTATTTCCTTACAACACTTTCACTCGCTTCATATTAATTGGTGCTTATCCCACCATTGATGAGGAGATAACAACAAATCTAGGAGCTTACTTCCTAGAATATCCTTTTGAAAATGAAGCAGCAAACTGTCACTTAAACTTAATTCAAGCTTGTATTCACTCACCCAGAAGATATTCTCACCAAATCCCTGACTCATTTCCTCACTCATCTAAATCATCTGCGCCACCTACTCCATCTAAAGGTAATAAGTGAATATGATGATTATCATGTAAAAGTTGCCTTCTCATCATTGTCCTAGAAGGTTCTGGTTCTGAGTAAGTAGGCGAAGTTGAACTGTAATTATCAAGAGCAATCTCTGCCAGTTCACTTAAAATGAGTATATTAACTTGTTTTTGTTGGGCAGCTTCACCCAACGACTGAGAAGAATTGCGAACTTCTAGCAAAATATCTTCAACTTTAAACACAATCGGATCATCTGCTGGAGTATACCCCCGACGAATAGCAATCTGCAAGCCTTCCTCAATATCAGAAATCGTAGCTCTGCGACCATTGCTAACGATTAAGGTGTTGTCGGACAGAGATAAAGAGCTATTTCTGTCCTCACTGCCAACACCCTGACCTGTCTGCCCTGGCAATATCTGAACTCCATTTGCCATACCAACGCCGCCACTGGCAAGAAATAAATCAAAGGAATAAAGATACTCAGTACCATCAGGCGATCGCGTTTTCACCCACAGATTAGTAACTCGCGCTTCAGTCGCTCCTGGGAAGTCTAGAGCTTGAATTCGTCTGAGAAATAAAGTTTTGCTTCTACCTGACTCAATTGGATAGTCAGAGGTATAAGTAATATTTGACTGATCCGCCAATAAGACGGAGATAATAATCTCCTCTGTTTGACTCAGATCAATCACCGTTGCCCGACCAGGGTATAAGTCAAGCCGGATGGATTTTCCGACAGCATCCAACTTATAAATCGTTTGTATTGACTTGGTTTGAGCTATTGCATTTCGCTCAAGCCAAATTCCTACTATTGCTAAGATTATCAAAATGACAAGTATTTTTTTTAGCATTTTCTCTTTCCTAATTATTATCATTAGTCCAATCGAGCAAAGTGTCTGGCGACAGGGTAACTCGTTCAAATTCAAACAAGACTCGACTTAAACTAACTTGCTCAGTAGCACAGATAGTCAAAGACAAGTTAAACATTACTGCTACTAAGATCAGGGCATCAAATTCAGGAACACCTCTAGAGGTCAAATTCCAATAAGACTGTTTAAGCAAACCTTCTTCAGTGACTCTCTGAGGTTGGCTTTTTAGGAATTTCCCCAACAAAACTAAGCTATGTTCAGTTAATTCAGAATCAATTGATATCAATGGCATAAACTTCAGTCCTCCATAACTCCATAACTATTCACTGGACATAAAGAAAGGATTCAACAACAACTGATACAGTCGTACCCTGGGGAACAACAGCGATATTCGCCCGTGATACTAATTCCTGGGTCTGGGTCTGCGATCGCTGGCGTAGGCTATCCGCTAATGGCTGGAAGAATCCTTGCAGCGCCGCTCCCAATAAGTCGGGATCTTCTCTAGTTGTTGTGGTGCTGGTGCTGGTGGTTGTAGTGTCACCACCACTAGAAGCAGATGAACTGGATACGGATTGGGGAAGATTGACAATTTCCCCTACCTTCCCTACCGAACTTAGCAGAGAGATTAAAATATCCTGCTTGGCAATATCCCCGCCAGAATCAAAGTAACCAGAAGCAATGAGAGGCTCGTTGTTTGCGCCTCGGATTGAGAAGGTATTTGGATTTACTTCATGCTGGATAACTTCTCCATTCTCTTGATACGCGATCGCAACGACTTGCTGATTTACTAATCGAGTTGAGGAAACCGATACAATTTCCGTGATTAAAGCAGTCCCCTTGGGTAAAGCCACTTCTCCAGAAGCACTTCGCAGTGGCTCCTCAAGCACAATCACATAATTTTGCCCAAGAGCGTTTCCCTGTCCCTCATCCCCCTCATCCCAATACATAGGAACAGCAACACGAGCGGGAACTGTCGTTCCTAGGGGGATTTGCTTATACTTATAGGAGTCTTGGCGAGTGCCAGTATTAACACGGCTGGAATCTCCTAAAAGGCGATTAGATGCGTTAGATGCGATCGTATTATCGACGACGCGGCGACGCAAGAGAATACCCCTTTCCCCTGGTGTCGAAAATTGTGGCTGATCACTAGAAGTAGAAGATGAAAATTGAGAGGGAGGCTTAACCGCAGATAATTCACTGATAACAACCGTGGGAATCCTGTTGGCTTCAACAGCTTCAGTCGGCTGTGTCTGTGCTGGCGTTGGAATTGGAGTCTGAGTACCGCCGCCAATTGCGCTAATACTCCTATCTCCTGTATCTCTTGTAGTTGTTTCACCCTCACCACTATCACCGCTAGTAGAAACTCGACTTTGCCCTAGACTGGCTAGCTGATTCCACCGAGCAAATGGGTCAATGTCTTCATCTTCTGGTTCTGGTGGCGGCGGCGGTGAGGATAGGATGGGAACCGTCCGTTGTTCGGGTTCAGGTGGTGGTGGTGATGGTCGTTGTGGTGATGGTCGTTGTGGCGGCGGCTCTGGCTCATCTGGAAGACTGGAAAATGTGCGCCGGGGACGCGCCGCCGACGAAGGTGAAACGGTAGTAGGTTCCCTTCTTGTTGTTGTTGGTTCCGCCCTCTCCTTCTCTTGTTGGTCTTGTTGAGATCGACTAGGACTAGGACTGGGACTAGGTGATTCAGGTTGCTCATTTTCTTCTTGAGCTTGTGCATCCCGGACACTACGCCGTTGATCATTAAAAGCCATTTGAGCTTTTAATCTCCCCGTCTCATCCTGTTCAAAAGGAACAGTTTCTTCTGTCTCCTCTTCTACCGTTTCGGTAGAAGGAGAAGAATTCCCAAACATAAGATTCCAGAATAAATAGCCTATGAGGACAATAATTCCTGTTGCCCCAAGGACAAAAGAGGCTCGAACAATACCTCTTTCCGAAAAGGAGCGATCTGAAGGTTCTTCTTCATCCATTTGCAGCATATCTTTCTGCTGCAAAGTATCGTCCATTTCAGGATCGTAACCAGCTATTTGCCTGGAGAATTCAGGATCTAAGGAATCCTCCCTTTCGTCACCTGTATCGTACCCAGCTATTTGCTTGGAAAATTCAGGATCTAAGGAATCCTCTTGTTGTTGCTGGTCTTGGTATTCTAATTCATTTTCATCGCCTAAATAATCATCACTATCGCTATCATCGTTATTATTTTCATCTCCGTTATCGCTACCTCCTAATAAATCTTCTTCCTCTAAGAGAAATTCATCAATGACACTTTGTTCGCCATCGTTACCCTCACTGGTAGCCGTAGCCATAGTAGCTTCTTTGCTTTTACCTACATTGTCGCTATCGTTACTCATTAGCAGCTCTCCTTAGCTCTCCTTTATTGGGGAAGGTATTCAGACATTTCAATAATTTCCAGCCCCGCACTCCTTAGCTCGTAAACTTTTTTCTCATAAGCATTTGAATCTTCACCATAAGTCGGCTGTTGAATGGGGACAGGACGAAGACGAATTGTCCGATTAAACGGAATTCTTTCGTCTTGCCCAATCTCCAAATCAACAATCAATCGAGTTGCAATCACATCTACTTCCCAGCCATCACCAATCTGTCTAGGTTCCGAGATAAAACTGATTACGACAGTCTGTCGTTTCTGACCAGAAAATACCCCAGATGGAACCATTTCGCCAATTTCTTGCAAAGAAGCCTTGCCAAATTCAGGCTCCATTAAAAGAGTAGCAAAATAGGTTCCCAGTGGCACTTTACCTTGGTCTACACGAAAGCCAGGGTCAGTCTCATCTGTTCCTGGAATTTTCTGATCCCAGTTGAGGGCAAGTTGCAACCATTTCTTTATAAAACCCTTGATAACTTGCGGATAACGAAAATTACTTTCTTCCTCCGAGATATACATTGTCGAGCCATCGACAAGTTGGGCGAAGGTTGTCTCCCGCTTGGCTACGGCGTTTACCCTTGCCGCAGAATATAAATCCAAGATGATTGAGATGGCTGTTAGTCCTGTCAGAGCAATAAAGCAGATTGCCAAAATATTTCTGGTTCTGGGAAGTATAGGTTGATTGGCATTCTTAAAATTATTCTTGAACAACTGCATAAGCTTAAATTAAATCGACAATTTAACTGCACCTGAAATAACATCAGACGCTAAACTCTTCAAAGAGCCAACGTTGGAGCTAATTGCCCTGTATAAGCTAATTCCACTGCCGCCGATAAGGACAATGGCTAAAGATGGAGCAAACAGGGCAATAAACAAAGAAAAGGCTAAATCACTGACTAATTCTCCGCCTGACTCTACAATAATTGTTGCAATTAATCCCACCAGAATATTGTAACTTAATTGGACTCCGAATAGGCTGATATAGCCTGTTGCCCAACCAATTACAGGGCGTCCCTGGATGGGGATTAAGGAAGCACCAAATGCAATGGGAGACATCACAGCAGTGAGAAAGACTGCCGCCTCTAATAAATTGACGAAACTCCATTGAGTAGCCCAAAGAATTGTCCTAATTATTGGCACAATTCTATCCCGTAAGAATTGACCAGGATCAAGAACTAAATCAACGGATTCTCCCGCAGAGAGAATTGAGAGATTTGAAGTAAATTCCCGGAGAGCATTTAGCACTCCCGCTTGTTCCTCAGCGTCGGCGACAATTTGCTGGGCTATGGGATATTTTTCCCGATAGCAATCTTGAAGTTCAAATCCAGTCTTTTGAGTACATTCATAGTACAAGTTCTCAATTTGCTGCCTCGCCGCATTGCTGGCGGCAACTTTGTTTATAGCTTCTTGAAATCCAACATCCATAAGCTGAATTTCCAAGACGCTATTAATCTGATCATAGGCGTAGTTCCTCGTTAGAGACACAACATCTGCTAAGACTCCGCCATTTCCACCCAGAAAAATAGCAATCACCAAGGGCGGTACAAACATACTAGGAAGTCCGCCCCAATCTTGTTTTTGAACAATTTCTACTCCCTGAGTGAGGGCAAGGTAAACAATTGAAAGTGCCGCGATTACAATTCCTATTTGGCAGATCATCGCCCATAAAACATTATCGGGATTGATAACCGTTATCCATACCTCATTCCAAGAATCAGCCGTGTTTTGGGCTAATTCAGTTGAGGCTTCCAGAATTTTAAGTCCGGCTGTTTCTGGGTCGGCTTGAGCGAAAAAAGGTAATAATAACATTAGTCCTTAGAGATTAAAGGGCGATTCCCTGGAAGCATCCCATATCCAAGCTGCTGGGATGATTGATTTCCGGCTGAAATACTTCTCCTGCGGCTGGAAATATTAGTAGATTGGATTTCTTTGGCGATTTGAGCATTCAGAATATTTTCATAGCTCCTATCTATCCGTCCCTGGTACTGCTCCTCTAAAATGGCTTGATTGGTTTGGGAAATTCTGCCATTTTGATCAGCCAAAATGGATAATTGAACTGACTGAGCAAATTCTTGCTGGGAGACTAACCCTGTCTGAGCCGAAATATTTTGCATAATCTGCTGAGTCACGTCTAGCTCTTGGGATTCCTCAGCTAGCTTCTGATTTCCCTGTGCCAATGACCCCGATTGACGTGCAGCTTCAATGCTGTTGGCGACGACAGCAGCGGCTCGTTTTGTGTTTGTCTGGGATATTTCTTGGCGCTCAATCATTTGCTGTTGAGCTTCCTGGCTGATAGCTGATCCGTAGGCAATTCCCCGTATTGCGCGGCGCTCAATCTGCTGATTGTAGTCATCTCGATTATCGTATGAGATGGCGCTGCCTTTCGTTTCAAGCCCCTGGCTTAAACGCTGTCCTGGAGAACCGCCTTCGGTATCTTCCATGATCTGTTTTCTCAGAAGCTTCAAATCTGGTATTTTTGCCGCCCCTTGAGCCGATTGAATTCGCTGGGCTTGTAAGGATGCACCATTACCACTCACAGAGGTGGATAGGTTGGTTTGGGGTTCGGAGCTTATCCATCCAGATATATCTCGAAAAAAACTCTGAATAGAGCCGCCGATTCCTAATGATGAGCTACCAGAAGACGAGGAATCGCCACCGCCAAAACCACCAACGATATCATCAAATAATCCACCAATATCGTCTACAATGCCTGTCACATTGTCGATGGTATCACCAATCGTATCCTGAACATTTCCTATGGTGTCTTGGACATTTCCTATGGTGTCGGTAGCTTCATTGATAGTATCTTGAGCTTCTTGTACAGCATCTTGGCTTTGAATGTCTTCAAGGGTTCCCTCTACGGTAGTTTCAATATCCGAATTAATATTTTCAATGGCTTCATTGATATCGTTAGAGGTGTCCTCAACTGTTCCAACCGCCTCACTAGACACGTCCTCAGTTGTCTCAGTGTTTCCTTCTTCGTCCTCATCAGCCTGTGCTGGCTGATAACTTACAAGTTCCACCATCAAAATTAGTGAAATTAAAAGTATTGTTTTCCAATTGGTAATCATAAACACTCTCCTCAAGCAACATTTTTCTTGTGATTGCGCCGCCTTTTTTGTAAAGATTTTTCTTGTTGCTGACGACCAATATGTTCAAATCCTTGTCCTTCTTTGAGGGCTTGGATATAAGCCTCAGTAAAATGTCTTAATCCTTTAAGCTGTCCAACCAAAGTGTTGGGATACTGCGATAAAATTCGCCTCCGAGCTTCCCTTTCGCTATTGTGGTTGGCAACTGTAGCAAGAGTCATTTCACTGGGGTAGTACCGGGTGCGCCAAAAACGTCCCGATGATTCGATTAGCCAAGCTGAATAAAGTCCACTTCTTTTAGGGAGAAAGGCTTCTGTTGCGTTTGCGGAAATAATCTTTGATGGATAATTAAGATATCGTTGGGCAGCACTCACCCCCGCATTAGTGAGTCGTCCTGATAACCGATAATTCATGTTCTGCATAATTTGCGCCCCCGCCGAACACTCAGCGATTGTATCGTAATCTTGGCTGATTAGGCAGACGGAAATACCATCTTTTCGTCCAGTCGCACAGAGTTCTCCAACTATATTGGCGAAGCCTTCTTTATGGAATAAAACAGACAGTTCATCGCCAATAAATAAGCTTTTTGGATGTGAGAGAGCATTCCGCATACAGGCAGAATGCGCGTTGATGGCTAGGATATAAGCATCATTTTCGTTGCTAATTCCAGATAGAGCAAAAAACTTAATGAGCGGACTTGGGGGGAAAGTGCTGGGACGCCCAACCGCACTCCCTAATCGAGAAGCCAACAGCGCACTAATTTGGCTATGAATTTGATTGATAGCCATTTTATCTAATTCTTCAAAATTCTTTAAATTCAGACGCTCTCGTGAACAAAATGACAACAAATCTTGCAATGTTGGCATATTTTGCCATGCAGGGGACTTCCACCCCTGTGAGAATGCCTGATTATATCGCTGGATAATCTCTGGATCTCGAAGGTAAACATCTAGCATTCTTATCAATAGTGAGTCTACCCGCTGCTGTAAGTGGGGAGCTTGGGAAGCTTTGATTTTCCCCATGGCAATTGCTAATAGCGATCGCCTCAGTGACTCTTTCCACGATTCCTTACGGCGCTCTCTCTCTTCCTTGTCGAATTGCCGTAAGTCGGGAGGCTCCATGAGATTGGAACTCCCAGAGGAGATGTCATAATATGCCCCGTCGTCACCCAACAATTCGATAAAGGTCTTGAAGGTGGATTCCCCGCCAGATGAGATATCCAGTCCGATAACGGGGATATTATGAGCCAGAGCATCAATCGCGAATCGACACCCTAAGATAGATTTTCCTGAGCCAGATTCACCGATTAAAAGCAATCGCTTCGTATCTTCGTGCATGATGTCCAGGTACAACGGCTTACCGCCTCGGTGAGTGATTAGCTCGACTCCCTTAGAATCAATCGACCGAGGTACAGTCAGGGGAAGCACACCAGCTACGGTGCTGCTATCGAGAGTCACTCGCCT
>CAKZMA010000322.1 GCA_937127375.1 uncultured Coleofasciculus sp.
AGTAAGCACTTTAGTGCCATAAACCCTCCCTGGATTATCTGATATCCTCCCGACAAACCATTTCCCAAGGATCTGTTTTGCAACGTTATGTCGCCGTCAAGCCAACTGGTCAACTCTCTTGAGTCACGCATCAAGCCGCTACTAGAAGTCATCTATCCAGAGGCGGATATCGAGCAACTAGCGGAGCGCTTATTGCAGTTGCTGCGCCCCCACTGTTGCGATTCAGTAGCGAAAAATCCCGATAAGTGGAATGAACAGCAGATACTACTGATTACCTATGGCGACAGCATCTATCGTCAGGGTGATCAAAAACCCTTAGTGACACTCAAACAGTTTCTCAATCACCATCTTCAGGACACAATAACCGGCGTTCATATCTTACCCGTTTGTCCCTACAGTTCCGATGATGGATTTGCCATCATTGATTATCTCAAAGTCAATCCCGAATTAGGTTCCTGGGAAGATATCAAATCCATTGCCCAAACCTTTAATTTGATGCTGGATTTAGTTCTGAATCATGTTTCTAGTCAAAGTGCCTGGTTTAAACAGTTTAAACAGGGGATAAAGCCGGGATGTAATTATTTCATTGAAGTTGACCCAACGACTGATTTATCCCAAGTGGTGCGTCCCCGGAGTAGCCCTTTATTAGTCAAAGTGGATACCGTAAGCGGCGAAAAGCATGTATGGGCGACATTTAGCGACGACCAAATTGATGTCAATTTTGCCAATCCTGATCTGTTGGTGGAATATGTCAAAATTCTGTTATTTTATGTAGTCACTATTGGCGCTAAATATATCCGGCTGGATGCCGTGGGATATTTGTGGAAGCGCATCGGCTCATCCTGCATCCATTTACCCGAAACTCACGCCCTGATCCGGCTACTGCGAGAACTGTTACAACTCGTTGATCCAGCGGTGGCAATTATTACGGAAACCAATGTACCGAACCGAGAAAACTTGAGTTATTTTGGCAACCAAAATGAAGCGCATATTATTTACAACTTTAGTTTGCCGCCGCTGTTGCTTAATGCTTTACTTCAGGGAAAATCCGATCATCTAAAAACCTGGATGATGAAGATGCCCCCGGCACCGATGGGTTGTGCCTATTTGAATTTTACCGCATCTCATGATGGCATTGGTTTGCGTCCGGCGGAGGGCTTGCTGTCGGATGACGAATATGAGACATTACTCCAATGTGTTACTCAATTTGGCGGAGAAATTAGCTATCGCCGTCAACCTGATGGGACAGAAACTCCTTATGAAATTAATATTGCTTTATTTGATGCTCTTAAGGGAACCGTAAACGGGGAATATAAATGGCAAATTCAGCGTTTTATCTGCTCACAAACGATTATGATGTCCTTAGAAGGAATTCCCGCATTTTACATTCACAGTCTGCTAGGGACGGGTAGCGATCGCGCAGGCATGCAGCAGACGGGTAGAAAACGCTCAATTAACCGCCATTGCTGGGATATAGCGGAACTGGAGGGGGAGTTAGAACAGGTAAGTTCAGCTCACGCGATCGTGTTTCGCGAACTGTCTCGATTGATTCAAATTCGTCGCCGTCAGCAGGCATTTCATCCCAATGCGACGCAATATACACTACATCCTTTAAATCAGGCACTATTAGTGTTTTGGCGACAGAGTATGAACCGATATCAGAGCATTTTCTCGATCCATAATTTGAGCGATAAGCCCCAAACCTTACCGTTATTGGAATTGAATTTAATTGCCACGGATGAGTGGCGTGACTTAATTAGTGGGCAAAATATTCCCGATATCCATGATACGTTTAAGCTACAACCTTACCAATCAGCCTGGATTACAAATAAGTTTGGCAGCGATAGTTAATAGGGTAAATAAAGCCTGAAAATTCGCGGTGTAGGGGCGGGTTTTACCAATAACCTTTTGCGACTATCCCAAAACTTGACTAAACCCGCCCTTAAATTATTGGAACCAACCCTCATCATTTTGGCAGATAGAGCCGAGGTTTAAATTTCATCCCGGCGATAGATATAATTTTGCCTGCCAATCGGTAATCTTTGTACATTCCCCAAAAGAAGAGTTGAGGGCAAAGTATTGTTATGTCTCAAACACGTAATGAAAGTACATGGATCGACAAATTGGCTAGATTGGGGTATACCGCCAAAGGGATTGTGTATGCAACTATCGGCTTATTAGCGGTACAAGCTGCATTAGGCAACGGTGGGAAAACCACAGATAGCAAAGGCGCTTTAGGCACAATTGCAGCCCAGCCCTTTGGTCAGTTCATGTTAGCGGTAGTCGCCTTTGGTCTGATTGGATATATGGTTTGGCGTTTCGTCCAAGCGATTCAAGATCCTGATCATAAAGGCAAAAGTAATGATGCTGACGATATTGTCAGACGTATTGGTTACGGAATTAGTGGTTTGATTTATGCAAGTTTAGCCTTCAGTGCGATTCAAATCATTGTGAGTGCGACTCAGAGTGCTAGCGATGGAAGTAAAAAGCAAACGTGGACAGCCCGCCTGCTTGCCCAACCCTTTGGTCAGTGGTTAGTGGGTATAATTGGCGCAATTATTATTGGTTACGGCTTTTACCAATTTTATAAAGCTTACAAAGCTAAATTCCGCAAAAAGCTGAAGTTGTACGAGATGAGTGATACTGAGGAAATATGGGCAACTCGTGCGGGCAGACTGGGTTTAGCGGCGCGGGGTCTAGTCTTTGTGATGATTGGTTTCTTTGCAATTCAGGCAGGTCGTCAGTATGATTCGAGTGAAGTCAGAGGACTGGATGGGGCGTTAGACACACTGTCTCGACAACCTTATGGACCTTGGTTATTGGGAATTGTGGCGATTGGTTTAATTGCCTACGGAATTCACATGTTTGTTCAGGCAGAATATCGGCGGATTCGGGCGTAAACTCTATCTTATTTTGGATTGTAGAACTGACCGCTCAAAACATTTTCAGGTCAGAAATTTGCTATCTGTTATTGCTTGTTTTTTTAGAGAACCATTGTCATGTACTTGATTGTCTTAGGCGCAGGACCGGAGGGGGCTAGCTTAATTGACTTAGCCCTTAAAGATGGTCATGAGGTCGCCCTGATTGAAGAAGATGTAGAACGAGCCAGAAGGGTTCTCAAAAGCCACGATATTAATGTATTTCAAGGGGATATTGCCAAGAGTAATCTCTTGGAGGAAGCCAGCGCTGATCGGGCTGATGCCCTAATCGCGGCAACGAGTGATGATTCAGCTAATCTGATGGCGATGTTTCTGGGCAAAGAGTACGAAATTAAGACACTGATTAGCATGGTCAATCAATCCAATCATCAGTCTCTTTTTGAACGTTTGGGAGTACAGGTTCTCACTAATCCAGAAATGATTGTTGCTAAATCTCTCTATCGGATGATGGAAGATTCTGACAATGAATAAAAGTTAAAGCCTGGGGAAGTTTCCTACTGATTGGTCAGACCGAATAGGTTAAATCATTACAATTGAATCCCACTCGGCAAGTCAAAACTCGGTCTGGGCGGGTTTAGTTGCATTTAGGTGCAGCCATAAACGATAATAGTGAAACCCGCCCCTACAGACGCTTCAAAATCACGTCTCTACACCCAAAACCAGGATCTCTCGAACGAAGCGACGTGTCAAAACTCAGACCTATTTTTTTAAGTTATCGTGAATCGACATATTAAAACAATCTTACGTGACCTGGGTTTATTTCTGTATGTTCCAGGAGTCATGGCATTAGTGTCTATACCTATCGCCATTTTGTTAGGTGAATATTATGCAATATTGCCCTTCTTCTGGACAGCATTAGCATCATTAGCGGCGGGACAAGGGCTTTATCGTCTGTTTCGCCATGCAAAAGCCTCACGCCTACCTCATGCATTGATAGCTGTTGCCCTCAGTTGGGGGCTAATTCCCTTTTTTGGTGCGATCCCATTGGTATTAATTGCGTCTCATTTAGCCAATGTTACTCTTCCTTCCATGACTGTGCTTAATTTTCAGGAACCTTGGAATGCTTTATTTGAAGCGTTTTCTGGGTTTACGAGTACAGGACTAAGCATGGCGCTGCGTTCGAGTGACTTACCGCGTAGTATCCAGTGGTGGCGTTCCTTTATGGAATGGATTGGTGGCGTGGGTGTGATTGTGCTGATGGTTTCAGTCTTAGAACCCAGTACTGATGCTTATCAACTTTACTATGCTGAAGGGCGTCAGAAGCGAATTGGTTTAACGATTACAGAAACAGTACGTCAAATTTGGTGGATTTATCTTCTCTACACGGTGGTGAGTGTCGTCTGGTTGCGCTTAGTTGGAATGCCATGGTGGGATGCACTAAATCATGGCATGACTGGGATTTCTACAGGGGGGTTTGCCATAACTGATAATAGTATTGGTTCCTATAGTCCCCAAATCCAGTTAGCTGTCATCCCGATCATGATCGCGGGGGCGATTAGTTTTCCGGTTCACTATCAACTGCTTCGCCAGCGCAAGCTATCAGCATTGTGGCAAGATACTCAACATCGAGCGCTGTGGATACTGCTAGCTGTGGGTATCGTGATCCTGGTTCTCGAAGACTATTGGTTTAGAGGACAACTTCTTTGGATTGATAGTATATTCCAGTGGGCTTCAGCTTTTGGAACCTGTGGTTTTAGTACGACAAACTTGCGATTGTGGAGTCCCACAACTAAACTCTTCTTAACCTTTGGCATGATTTGCGGTGGCGCTTCCGGTTCTACAGTCGGTGGGTTAAAACTGACTCGTGTCGTATCTTTGTTTAAAGGGATTCTGTGGCACTTTCAACGCATTACCCTAAAACCCCATCAGATGATGCGCTATAAATTAGACGGCAAAGTCATTAAGGAAAATGAAGCGAATCGTCGGATTGAGTCGGCGGCTGTTTTGGCAATACTTTGGGTAAGTTCAATCGCGATCGGTGTTGTGGTTTTACTCCATATCGTCACACCCCAATATAATTTAAGTGACATTATCTTTGAAGCCGCATCAGCCCTGGGAAGTGTCGGTTTGTCTACAGGAATCACCCATCCTAATTTGCCGTGGCTAGGTAAGTTGACGTTGATTTTATTCATGTGGATGGGACGCTTGGAGATTATTCCCGTACTGCTTTTGCTATCTTGGCCCCTAGGTGGCGTAGGCAAGATGATTGGCAGGAAAATCCGTCGGATGTAACCAGACTTACGCAACTATACAATCGTAGGGGCAATTCGCAAATTGCCCCTACAGGTAGCTTTATATGGAAATTTAAACAGACAGATCAGTCAATTTTTTTCTTGACATCCTCTTTTACATTTTCCACCGAATGTCGTACTTGAGCTTCAGTTTGTTTAGCTTTACCTTCTGCCTTGTCTTCTGGATCGCCCGTAATTTCTCCGATGGCTTCCTGGGCTTTCCCTTCAATATTCTTAGCTGTGGCTTTCATTCGATCTTCAGTACTCATAGTGATATATTTAATTAACTTCTACACCATAAATTATATCGAATCCGGTATACTTAATACGTCTAGCTGAAGACGTACTCCTTTAGAAATAGGCATTATTATAGATAGCGATATTTTAGGCTAGCTATTAAAATAGTATAAACCTAACCTTAATCAAGGGCATTATTTTTTTACATTGCCCTAGCCCAATCAAAACTATTGAGGCAGTAATTAATAGT
>CAKZMA010000323.1 GCA_937127375.1 uncultured Coleofasciculus sp.
GGGGTTAGGGGATGAGGGGGAAAATGTTGAGGAGTAGATAGAAACAGCTTAAAACATTGCCAGCATTGACTTTCACCTTAAGTTGACACCAATGCACGTCGGTGCGCCCCTATCCATGATCATCAACTAAAAGGGTTTGAATCGCGGCTACAATAATTTCCGGTTCATCAACCCAGACAAAATGACTACTCCGAGTCGCAGCTATTTGAGTACAATTGCTTGACAGCTTAAGCAGTTCAGCGTGCATCTGATCCCGCAACGTATCAGCCGCTTGAATTGGCATATAAAAATTCCAGATTGAACGCTTGAAGAAGGTACTCGCTTTGATACTTACCAGAGGAATATTACCTAAACTTTTCACCTGACTCACTTGATAACTACTTCGGTCTAAATTCCACAATTCACGCCACATGGTTAACCAGTGACGATAATGATAAAACGAACGCTTGACCTGTTGTCGCGTTTTTGGCGGAAATTGACGCAGCTCTTTTTTCAGCAACTCAAATATGCCAATTGTGCCTAAAATTCTGACAATTCCCAGGATTGAACCCAAGATTGACATCGCAAATCCTGACAGAAAAAATAATTTTAATCCCCGCAGCATCAAAGGCATCTTTAACATGGCGACTTCATGAAGTCCATCTGTTAGGACAATCCCCACCACTTTTTCCGGGAACTGGTGAGCATAAAACCTGACATTATAACTCCCAAACGAGTCTCCGACCAAAATATAAGGTGGCTGAATTTCCGCTACATTGAGTAGATTATCTAATTCTTGGACAATCTCTTGTGTCGAACGCGGTTTCGGACTAGAATCGCTCCAGCCATAGCCAGCGCGGTCATAAATACAAACCTGGGTCAGTTTAGCGATTTTGTCGATAAGGAAATAACCATCAATTCCGCCAAGACTATGGTCAATGATAACCGTTGGCTTGCCTTGCCCTTTTGAGTAGAGGTGTACCTTGTAACCGCCAATATCAATCCGTTGACCAGGGGGTTGAGACGTTTTATTGTCCCACCACCGGGCTAAACCATGGTAACTGGTTGTAAACAATAGAATCAACCACTGGATAGGAATTTCCATAATTAATTGTTATCAAAGTTCATAAGGATGGTGTCAACTTGTCCAGGTATTAGCTGGATTGGTGGTTGAGTTTCTTTATGAATCGCCTGAATTTTTTCGGTTAATGCAGCAACATCATAGTCCTTAAAACTCATCGTAGTATACTGTTTAAGTTAAAATATTAATAATTTGTGAATAAAAATTGCCAACTCTGAATTAACCATCCTTAACGTTTTACAGTAGAAATGCCTAACACCCAATCAACAGTTCTGAGGCATGAGCATGGTAAATCTGGACACCCGATGGGACGCGATCGCAAGCTACGCA
Source organism: uncultured Coleofasciculus sp. (assembly GCA_937127375.1). Taxonomy (GTDB): domain Bacteria; phylum Cyanobacteriota; class Cyanobacteriia; order Cyanobacteriales; family Coleofasciculaceae; genus Coleofasciculus. The sequence goes on from CAKZMA010000323.1 coordinate 1,391, forward strand.
AGTTATGATAACTCCAATGATTTCAATCGGGCAAAGCCATCAGGGAAGAAGGCTGTGTCTGGGAGAAACCCTTGTCGCGTAGTGCATTCGATTCCGGGACGGGTGCGATTTCGTGTGCCTCGGTTGGCGAATGATGCCGATTATGCCCATTGTTTAGAAGCGTTGATGGCATCTCAAGATGGAGTAACTCAGGTGCGTGTGCGTCGCGCCGCCGCCTCTATTGTAATTGGCTATAACACTCAGAGGCTGTCTGATGTTCAGATGGGTGAGGTGTTGCTGGAGTTGATTCAAACATCTCGAAGACGAGACAGGGAGCAGGGGAGCAGGGGAGCAGAGGAGCAGGGGAGCCAATTTGTAGGGGCAGGTTTGACCGATAACGTTAGCCAAGAAACCGCTAACTTGACTAAACCCGCCCTACTTGGGGAATCCCAATCCCCAAATCCCAATCCCCAATCACTAGACGAAAATGACTGGTCAGAATTGAAACGTCCCGCCTTAGCTACTCTCCTCGCCCTATTAGCCGGTCCATTACGCCTTCCCATTCCTCAATCGCTGGTGGCGGGTTCTGTCGCGGTGGCGGGATTACCTGTGGCGAAACGGGCTATCACCAGCTTGTTGGGGAAACATCGCCTGACGATTGATTGCTTGGATTTGGTGGCGATTACTTTATCTTCAATTCAGGGAAACTGGCTGACACCCGCCCTGATGATGACACTGCACGAATTAGGAGATATTATCCGCGATCGCACGGCTCGTTCGTCTCAGGCTCAAACCACGGATTTACTCGATTCTATCGGACAATATGCGTGGGTGGAGTGTAATGGGGAAAAACAGCAGGTTGCGTTGACTGAAGTCAAACCGGGGGATACCGTGATAGTCTATCCCGGCGAACAAATCCCTGTTGATGGCATGGTATTGCGGGGAAATGCCACGATTGATCAGCAAAAACTCACTGGGGAATCGATGCCTGTGGTACGAGAAGCCGGACAAACCGTCTATGCATCCACATTAGTGCGATCGGGTGAATTATATATCAAAGTGGAACGGGTTGGTGCAGATACCTGCGCGGGTGCGAGTATTCAGTTAGCCCAGCAAGCCCCTGTTCATGATACGCGCATGGAAAATTATGCGGCACAACTGGCAGAACGGTCAATTATGCCTGCGTTTCTCCTCGCCAGTGGGGTGTGGGCAATTACTCGGAATCCAGCTAGGGCAGCGTCTATCCTCACCCTGGACTTTGTTACCGGGATGCGCGTCTCGATTCCCACCACCTTTCTCGCCGCCCTCACCCATGCTACGCGCCATGGTATTTTAGTCCGTTCAGGACGGGCATTGGAACAACTTGCCCAGGTGGATACGATTGTTTTCGATAAGACGGGAACGTTAACTCAGGGGAATATTCAAGTTGTGGCGGTGGAAACCGTAACCAATCGCTTGTCGGCACAACGTATCTTAGAACTTGCAGCAGCAGCAGAACAACGGTTGACTCATCCAGTGGCTGAAGCGGTAATGCGTTACGTGGAGGAACAGGATATTGATATCTTACCCCGTGGCGAGTGGCAGTATGAAGTCGGATTGGGTGTGCGGGCGGAGATTGACGGCGAGAGAGTATTAGTGGGTAGCGATCGCTTTTTGCGGCAAGCTGGGATTAGTGTGGATTGTTTTTATGATCAACATCCCTGTTGTCGTCAACTCTGGGGGTGTCAGCACGATTGTCCGATTTCGGCTGATTCTTCCTTAATTTATGTGGCGTGTGAGGATGAATTCCAAGGGGTAATTCAATATAAAGATCCCTTGCGAGGAGAAAGCCGCCGGGTGATTCATCAGTTGCAACACGAGTATGGCATGGAGATTCATCTGTTAACCGGGGATAGCCAAACTAAAGCCGTCGCCGTGGCGCAGGAATTAGAGATTCCCTTGTCGCAGGTTCACGCTGAAGCCTTCCCTCAAACCAAAGCTGATGTGGTACGTCGGTTAAAAGCAGAGGGGAAAACCGTGGCATTTACGGGAGATGGGTTAAATGATTCCGTGGCGCTAGCTTATGCGGATGTATCGATTTCCTTTGGTGATGGTTCAGCGGTGGCGAGGGAAACAGCAGATGTAGTGCTAATGGAGAATGATTTAGCCAGTTTACTGGATGCGATCGCGATCGGCAAGCAAACCCTGGCAATTGTGCAGCAGAATACCGCCTTGGCGGTTACGCCTAATGTGGCGGCGTTGGGATTGGCGTCAACGGTGGGACTTCATCCCCTAGTTGCCACAGGGGTGCATAATGGAAGTGCGATCGTCGCTGGATTAAATGCACTACGACCTTTAATGCATCAGGATTAGTCATTGTTTGTAGTAGGCACTTTAGTGCCAAGGCTTTAATGGTTATGTCCTGATGATTGCTGCTTCAGCAGCGATAGGGGTAAAACCCGCCCCTACACAACAAATGTAGAGACGTTGCATGCAACGTCTCTACATCCGTAAGGTGGGCAAAATGGGCGTTAAAACTTATCGGTTTCAGAGGGTGAACTGCCTCCTCCTGGTTTGGTAAGGAATAAGTTATCCTCTACCTCATTCTGATAGATACATTCAATTTCTGGATTCCCTTCCAAGGGACCGGTGAAGCCAAAGGTATTCATCCGATTTTTACAGGATTTCACTTGATCCGAAGTAACCAGGTTCCGTTTCTCTAAAATTGCCCAGTTGTTCCGGCGCAAAACACATCCAGGGCGCATACTCGGCTGGGTGACGTAAACGTTAAAGGGGTTGAGAGTAACGAAAACCCGCATATCTGTAACCATCGCACTGGCACCATACTGGATACACAATTCCGGATTGGGGGCACTGCGGTCAATGGCTTCACGGGATGCCACATTTTCTAGATTAGGACTCGCTGTAGAACTAAAGGCGATACCGACGCCAATTCCCAGGATAAAAATCCCGCCGAGGATGGCGAGGGTGGTGGCGTTCAGGATAGAAGCGATGGGGTTAGTTCGACGTCTCATAGGGGTTGAATCAACTTTACTAAAATTGCCAGGGAAGGATTAGAGGGATATTAAAATACCAGACGGTCACTTTTAAGACCCTATACAGGAACTAAGTATATTTTATCGGGATTGACACTCCCCGACCATGCTACTGCATAGACGGGGATTCTTGGTTCCTTGACTCACCGTTAACCTGAAGTTCCCCTTTGACAAATCGCTACACTGTATGC
>CAKZMA010000324.1 GCA_937127375.1 uncultured Coleofasciculus sp.
GGGAGCTGGGGGAGATAGGATACTAAATTTCTATTGCCTATTACCTATTACCTATTAAGCTGTTAGGCATTTAAACCTTAATATCAGTTAATTCTGACGCCAATGACGGGCTTGCGTCAACAGCGAATCAGCAAACGTCATGGCTTCTTGACCCGATTGTCCACCAGCTAGCTGGGCAATTTCTTCCTGGCGGTGAGAATGATGATCGAGGCGACTGACGCGAATGACGGTACGCAGGTCTATCTCAGAAATTCCCTGATCAACGAGCGTGTTTGTCTGGTTAGTTTCAGGTAAGAGGGTTTGATCGATCACCTGTTTATCGACGCGGAAATGCCGATCTGCCATGGCGGCGATGATGGGTTGATGAGTCACACACAACACTTGATTTTGCTGGCTCAGGTGATGAAGTCGTTCCGCGATCGCACTGGCTACCCGCCCCGATACCCCAGCGTCAATTTCATCAAAAATTAAGGTCACACCTTGGTCGCCACTATTGGACAAACAGGCTTTCAATGCCAGTAAAAAACGGCTCATTTCCCCCCCCGATGCCGTTGCTGCTAACGGTTGTAGAGGTTCCCCTGGGTTGGGAGATAAATAAAACGTGACTTGATCGGCACCAGTCACTGTCGGCGTGATGGGTGTGATCGCCACCTGAAACTGTACCTTTTCCATGGCTAGAGGCTTCAGTTGCTCCACCAGACGCTGTTCGAGTTCCTCCGCCGCGACTCGACGTAACTGGGTGAGCTGATTACAATATTCTGTTAAGATTTCCTGACATTGACGATAACTTTTTTCCAACTCATCCAAGGATTGACCATTACCCCTGAGTTCAGCCAATTCTGAGGTCAGTTTTTCGTAATGCGCGATCGCATCGGCTAACGTGGGTCCATATTTCCGGCAAATTTGTTTCAGGGCGCGGATGCGTTCTTCCACCTCTTCTAAACGTTCGGGATCAGTTTCGAGTCCATCCCCATAGGCATTAATTTGGTGAGAAGCTTCTACCACCTGGGCTAAAGCCCCACTGACCAATTCGAGGATGGGTTGTAACTGGGTGTCGTATTGCGCCATATCACTCAAGGTGGTTTCGGCTTCCCCTAATAAATCGGCGCAGGCAAATGCCCCACTATCATTTTGGTAAAGTGACTGATAGACCTGATAACTGTGCTGTTGAAGTTCTACGACATGAGTTAACCGTTGACTCTCTTGTTCGAGTTCGGTGAGTTCATCAGGATCAGCAAGATCAGCGGCGCTCAGTTCCTGAGTTTGATACTCTAGCCAATCGAGACGTTGTAGGCGTTGCTGTTCTGACTGACGCCGTTTTTGCAGGGCTTGCAAGGCGTCCTGAGACGCCAGATAAGCCGTAGTCACTTGATCAAGGTGTTGTTTGATCGGGAAACCGCCGTAAAAGTCAAGCAGTCGCCGCTGGCGAGTTGAGGCAAAAAGCTGCACCGTTTGACCTTGGGCGGTAATTTCCACCAAGCGATCGCGTAATTGTTCCATCAAGCGACGATTCACCAAAATCCCATTAATTCGCGATCGCGATCGCAGGGAGTTCTGTTTCGCCGTAATCTCTCGACTACAGACCAAATCCGCTTCATCAAGTAAATCAATTTCCTGTTCACTCAACCAAGCCATCAACGTCCCATCAATGCGAAACGTCGCCTCAACCAGCGCCCGTTTTTCCCCTGTGCGAATCAAGCGATGGGTGACTTTTCCTCCCAACGCGACATCAATGGCATCCAGAATGATTGACTTGCCAGCACCCGTTTCGCCCGTCAAAACATTCAGACCCGCTGCAAATTCCAATTCCAGTTGGTCAATTAAGGCAAAATTTTGAATCCGTAACGATAGCAACATAACATTTTCATCCAATAGTTAGAGAAAGCGGTTAAAAGACGAAATAAGTCATAAGTTATAAGTGGATACTACCGTGCCGATCGAGCCAACCTTGTCGCTTAATCATGAGTCCTGATCAGGATAAACTGAATGGCGTGGTATCTCAATCATTTTTTTGTTACAATTCTTTACAGAGCCGCTCCTGTTGGTGAATCCTGCAATAAATATGAATCTTAAAACAATTTCCCCTGCCTCTCCCCAGCGAGATTCAATCGCCGAACTCAATCCCTCAGTGGAACCCATACCCCCTGAGTCAATTGTGGTTGAGTATGAACAGACGCCGTCCCCTGAATCAGCGCTACCACAGGAGTGTTCGGAAAACCGAACCGAAACGCTACGCTATGATCCAGTAGCGATTGAAGCTCAATATGGACGAGCACCGCTACAAGTCTTAGGACGGCTACTCAGGATTACTTTACCCACGGCTGCCTTTGCCTTAGGGATATGGTGGGATCGGATACGGGGTCGCCAACAGATCAAAGAACGGCGGCGAGCTATTCAGTTGCGGGAACTCTTAACCCAACTTGGACCAGCGTACATTAAAGTCGGGCAAGCACTTTCGACGCGACCTGACTTAGTGCCACCCCTGTACTTAGAAGAGTTGGCATTGCTACAAGATCAACTCCCTCCCTTCCCCAATGAAGTCGCTTTTCGATTTATCGAAGAAGAACTAGGCGATCGCCCCGAAGAAATTTATGCCGAACTGACCTCATCGCCTGTAGCCGCCGCCTCCCTGGGACAAGTTTACAAAGGGAAACTTAAAACAGGGGAAACCGTCGCCGTCAAAGTGCAGCGACCCGGTTTAGCACGGCGCATTGCCTTAGACGTTTATATATTACGCCGCCTCGCTAAGTGGATACAAAACAATATTAAGCAGGTGCGGAGTGACTTGGTTGCCATTATGGATGAGTTTGGCACCCGCATCTTTGAAGAGATGGATTATACCCAAGAAGGGTGTAATGCTGAACGCTTTGCCAACCTTTACGGTCACCTTCAGGATATATATGTACCCAAAATTTACTGGCAATATACAGGACGGCGTGTCTTGACAATGGAGTGGGTCAGTGGTACTAAACTGACTAATCTGGAAGCGATTAAGGCTCAAGACATTGACGCCAAGTATTTAATTGAAGTTGGCGTGCAATGTTCACTACGCCAATTGTTGGAACATGGATTTTTCCATGCTGATCCCCATCCCGGAAATTTACTAGCCACGCCGGAAGGCAAGCTGGCTTATCTGGATTTTGGGATGATGAGCGAAGTCAAACCCTATCAGCGTTATGGGTTGATTGAGGCGGTTGTTCATTTAGTCAATCGGGACTTCGCGGGTTTAGCTCATGACTATGTGAACTTAGAGTTTCTGTCGGAAGATACGGATTTAACCCCAATTATTCCAGCGCTTGCTAATGTTTTTAACAATGCCTTAGGCGCTAGTGTTGCCGAACTCAATTTCAAAAGTATCACTGACCAACTCTCGGAAGTGATGTATGAATATCCATTTCGAGTTCCAGCCTACTATGCCCTAATTATTCGTTCCTTGGTCACATTGGAAGGGATTGCGATTAATGTTGATCCGAATTTCAAGGTTCTCAGTAAAGCTTATCCTTATGTGGCGAAGCGTTTATTAACAGATTCTTCCCCACAATTACGCGCTTCTCTAAAAGACTTACTCGTCAAAGAGGGCAATTTCCGCTGGAATCGTCTGGAAAATTTATTGCGGAATGCCGCTAATTCTCAAGATTACGATTTGAATAAGGTTTTAAATCAAACGTTAGAATTTTTATTCTCAGAACGCGGTGTTTTGATTCGAGACCAATTGATCGAGGAAATTGTCAAAGCCGTCGATATGTTTGGACGTAAAACCTTTGATAATGTGACTGAGTCTCTGCGCCAACGAGTGGGATTACAGCAAAAAACAGAATCCACTAGTAAAGTCGTAGAACTGCCGCAAAGTGCCGAGCATATCAAACGAATTTGGCAAATTCTGCAAGATACGCCCGGTTTCGATCCCTTCCAACTTGCCCCCCTTGTTCCTCAATTTTTGATGAAGCCAGAAACCCAGCAAATGGGACAAAAAATTGCTGGCGGTTTAGCCCAACGGGTGATGGCACGATTAATTCGGGAAGTTTTACTTCAGGAGACTCAAGGTCAAGGGCAAAAGCCTTCTAATGGTTCTAGCGTTAAGAGATCACCCAAACTCGTCCTGCCGCCAGCCGCAGCGATTCACTGACATGCTCCCGGTGGGCAATGCCCACCCTAATGTCTATCAAGTTTCGGCGATCCTAAAATGCTGATTTCAGTGCCATTGAAGTGAAATTGAAGTGAAATTGAATAAATTTAGTAAGCTTTAGCTTACTTAAGCTTTGAGCCGGAAATTTATTTCCCGGCTCTTTTCTAATTCTAACTAGACCTACTAATTGTGCTGCAAGAATTGAGTCAATTGAGTGAATTAGAATTATTAACGACGCGAAAAGTTACCGTTTTTGCGGTTACCCCCTCTGTTTTCGCGAGGTCTGGCTTTATTCACCTTCAGATTGCGCCCCATCCATTCAGCCCCATCGAGTGCCTCAATAGCGGCTGTTTCTTCATCGTCTGTTTCCATCTCTACAAAACCAAAACCCCGGGGACGTCCGGTTTCCCGATCAGTGGGTAACTGCACCCGCTTGACAGCACCATAGTCTGCAAAGACAGCACTTAGGTCTTCTGCAGTAACGTCGTAGGATAGGTTGCCTACGTAAATTGACATGATTGTCTCCAAACTCAAAGTTGTATAAAGATGAGGGTATCGGAGACAAGTCTGTCAAGTCGAAAGGAAAAAAGCCAATCTGTACTAAACACAAACACTGAAACCGAACACATTCTCAATGATTAAGCTAGCACAGGCTGGCAAATTTGGGTACGGATATCAAATTCTTACTGTTCGCCAATCTTAACCGTCAACTTTAATCAAAGTCCACCTCCTGATCAATGCCTTGGCGCGATCGCAATTTACCAGATCAGGGGTTAATGTCAGACAACTAGGTAGAATATGAAAGACATTGTGACTCAAGACTATCTGTGGCTAAGCCAAAACCTTCTCTTGCAAGAACTCCTCTGTTTGACCTCGCCGTTGAACAAAATGCCCGCTTTACTGGCTTTTCGGGTTGGGAAATGCCAGTCCAATACAGCAGTATTGGACAAGAACACGAAGCAGTACGCACCGATGCGGGAATGTTTGATATCTCCCACATGGGAAAATTTGCCTTTACCGGGAAGCAGCTATGGCAAGCGTTACAGCGATTAGTCCCATCAGATTTGAGTCGATTACGACCGGGTCAAGCCCAATACACGGTATTGTTGAATCCTCAAGGGGGCATCATTGATGATGTGATTGTTTACCACCAAGGGGAGGATGAAACAGGCGAACCGCAGGCGATGATGATTGTTAATGCGGCGACTTGTCAGAAGGATAAAGAGTGGTTGTTAGCGCAACTGGAAAAAACCGGGGTAAAATTACTAGACCTTTCTGGTGAAAACGTCTTAATTGCTTTGCAAGGACCCCAAGCTGAGACGTATCTACAACCCTTGGTTCAGGAAGACTTAACTTCGCTGAAATCCTTTGGACATGTCAATGCCACGATTCTAGATCAACCCGGATTTATCGCTAGGACTGGGTACACCGGCGAAGATGGGTTTGAGGTGATGGTCACACCAGAGGTTGGGGTAGAACTGTGGCGGCGTCTGTTCCAGGCGGGAGTGACTCCCTGTGGTTTGGGGGCGAGGGATACGTTGCGACTAGAAGCAGGGTTAGCACTTTATGGACAAGATATTGATGATACGACGACTCCCCTAGAAGCCGGTTTAAGTTGGCTAGTGCATTTAGACCGTAAAGGCGATTTTATCGGACGTTCTGTCTTAGACGCCCAAAACGCCAATGGTGTGGAACGTCGGTTAGTGGGGATTGAAATGCAGGGGCGACATATAGCCCGTCATGGATATTCGGTGCTATCTGAGGGACAAGTCGTGGGAGAGGTAACGAGTGGTACCTATTCACCAACATTAGGGAAAGCGATCGCGCTTGCCTATTGTCCCACATCCTTAGCCAAGATGGGTCAACAGTTAGAGGTAGAAATTCGCGGTAAGACTTATCCCGCCGTTATCGTCAAAAAACCCTTTTATCGCGCCAAAAAACCTTCGAGTTAGGATGAAGCTGGGGGAGCAGAGGGACACCTCGACTTCGCTCGGTGTGTCAGCTGGGGGAGATGTTAGCTGCTGGCGTTATTTCTGCCAGGATGTACTAGGGAGGACACATCATTCTTTCTTTGATCCAGAGGCTACGACTTCGGGTTGATAGCGAATCCCGGCTTGCTTCAGACGCCGTAACACCTCAGCCAAGCGATCGCACTCCGCAATCAAACTTACCCGCACATAGCCTTCACCGCCGACACCAAAGGCATTTCCGGGCGTCACCACCACACCCGTTTGCTGGAGAATATCCAGGGCGAAATCCGTTGAATTTTGACCTGGTGGACAAGGAACCCATAAATACATCGTCGCCTTTGATTTGGGAATCCGCCATCCCAATTCCGCTAACCCTTGAATCAAAAAATCTCGGCGGCGACAGTAACGTTCTTGCACCTGATGCACATAACTATCGGGTAAGTCTAATGCCGTTTCTGCGGCGGTTTGTAATACGGCAAAAATCCCGTAATCTAAATTCGTTTTTAACGTCCGTAATCCTTGAATAATATGGCGATTTCCGACAACAAATCCAACCCGCCAACCTGCCATATTATAGGTTTTTGATAAGGTATGAAATTCTACGCCAATCTCCTTCGCACCGGGAATTTCTAATAAACTCGTGGGTTGATAGCCATCAAATGCTAGTTCGGCGTAACATAAATCATGCACCAACAGAATTGAGTAACGACGGGCAAAAGCCACAATTTCCTCAAAAAACTCACGGGGAGCCGTCGCTGTTGTTGGATTATTCGGATAGTTAAAGTAGAGAATCTTTGCCCGTTGCGCCACATCCTCAGGAATAGCGGCTAAATCAATCAGCCAATCATTTTCCGGCTTAAGGATCATGCTGTGAATTTCAGCCCCAGCAATCAAGGGACCTCGGAAATGAGCTGGATAAGCCGGACTTGGCACTAAGACCAAATCCCCAGGATTGACATAAGCTAGGGCAAGGTGAGTCAATCCTTCCTTAGAACCCAACAGGGGTAGGGCTTCGCTATCGGGATCGAGAGTCACCTGATAGCGACGATGATACCAACTGGTAATAGCATGGCGAAAATTTGCCGTTCCTTCAAAGGGGGGATAGCCGTGGTTAATCGGATGATTCAGGGCGGTGATAGCGGCTTCAATCACGGGTGCAGGTGCTGAACCGTCAGGATTCCCCATGCCTAAATCAATTAAATCTAACCCTTGCTCACGGGCACGGGCTTTGAGTTCATCCAAACGAGCAAACACATAAGGGGGTAAGGCACTTAGGCGCTTGGCTGGGGTAATCCAATCTAAGTTCATTCAAAAATGCAGCGTTCCTAAACTAGAAAATTATATCGGTATTCCAGAAAAATCGCTGAAGTCGGTGGGAAAAATTAAAGCATTGGATCAGGGCGGGTTTTGTTGATAGATTATCGGTGGGTATCCCAATTAAATCCCTAAACCCGCCCCTACAATTGACTGTGCAACCCTGAGCTGATCATTTCTGGAAAAACTTAATATATTTTTAATCTTGTGTATCGTTTATCGCTGTGGATAAAACTGGACTGCAATTTTTTTCCACAGGTGTTGTTGTCGAAACCATCGCCGCCATGAGCTGTTCAGGTGTCACATCAAACGGTAATCTGTGGATATCCGACTGCGGCTGACAAGCAATATCTGCCCCCTGGCGCAACTGTGTCAACGTGATATTCCCTAACCCCAAATCATCAAGAGTTTGGGGTAAACCGATTTCGCGATAAAACTTCAATAACTGTTGTCGTGCAGATGCGGCAAGTTGATTCCCCTGTACCATTTCTTCTAAGCGCAATTGCACCAGAATCCCATAAGCGACTTTCTCCCCATGTAAAGCGCTGTGAGAACCAGGAAGATGGGTTAAACCATTATGCACCGCATGAGCCGCCACAGTACGACACTGCGCCCCACCTAAACCACCAATCACACCCGCTAACAAGACTGAAGCATCAACTACTTCTCGCCAAACCTCACTTCCTGGCGTTTTTAGGGCGTCTGCTGACTTTTGAAACAGGATATCCCGTAACACCCTCGCCTGTTGCACCGCCGCAATAATTAAGGTTTGAGCAGAATCACCACTACTCACAGATGCCTCATACCATTTCGCTAAGGCGTCTCCAATTCCGGCGACTAAGGTCCGTTGGGGAGCGGTTTCAATTAATCTGTAATCCAGGATGAGCAAATCTGGGCAGCGATTCAGACTCACATCGTACAGGAACGCCCCTTTATTTGAGTAAATATTGGATAATGCTGTCCAAGCGGCACAGGTAGCGGCAGAGGTGGGAATTGTCACAACCGGAAGGTGACATTGATGGGCTAAGAGTTTGGCGGTGTCTAAGGCTTTTCCACCCCCCACACCGATAATTAAGTCGGCTTGATGGCAGGTTGCTGCTTCTTTGAGAGATGCTAGGGAAACTTCACTGCAATCTGGACGATAAGACGCCGTCGCACAGTTTAATAGCGGCTGTTTTAAGATTGGCTCTAGCTGCGGTGATAACGTCGCCAAGGTATGATTCCCGCCAACAATCAGCGGGCGATGACCCAAAGACGCGATCGCATCTCCAGATTGCGCTAATGCTTGGACACCGCGCAACACCTGCGCTGGGGCAACTGTGAGCGACAGCAATGAGGGAGGAGCAAGGTTAGTCATCAGTTTTTAGCAGAGCTTTCAGCCAATTGAATTTTTATCTTACCTCATCTCCCCTATCTCCCCTACCCACTTGGTTTCAAGACTTCCCTGAAAAGTCAGGGAGAGGTATCGGGTAATTGTGCCAAGCGTTCTTTGTAAATATTGATAGTCATCTGTTCATCATCACGTTCAGCCAGCGATCGGCTGATTTTACCTACAACTAGGGGTTTAGATACACCGGGTTCTGGGTGGATCACAGTGCGGGCGCGAATTGTCAGTTGGTTATTTGCTCCACCCAAACGCCCATAAGAAAAGAAGTCGCTGGCGGCTTGGCGCAGACTGGCTTCCAGTTGAGATTCGTTGATCGTTGTGGGCAAAGCGATAACGGCTTGGTTGCCTCCGTTGTCGTAGACTAAGGTAAAGCGGACTGCACCAGGAATCACTGTACGGCTAAACGGGACGATACTTAGCGCAAATAAGCCGCCTGTCAGCACCCCCATAAAACCGGTAACACCCACCAGCCGAAATCGGATGCCCCATTTAAAGATAAAACCTAAGAGGCTAAGAACTCCGCAAACTAGGGTGAGAATGCCTATCCATTGGGTATAGGTGAGAAAGTCAGTCGTTGTTGGCATAGAAGATAACGTGTGTTGACTCGATAAACGCCAATGGTTACATCGTTGCAGTTTGGTAACTTTTTTATCCTATCAGCGTTGCTTCATCCATGAATACCGTCCATCAGATCAAAGTTGAAGATTTAGCGATGTCGGCGAAAATCCTCTCAGTAGATTGGTGGAGATAAACCGAACTATATTAAGTTCTGTAAATATTCCTCAAACCCTTACGAATGAGATAAGACATAGCTTGCTTCTCGCTCCTTTGAGTATGACGCTCCCCGCCATTAACTTGAATTTCTCCACCTACTTCCTGTCCTCTCCCCGAATAATTGACTTTCGCATCCATTCCCGCACACTCTCTAGGTGGACAATTGTCTGATCACGTTCCCGGTTATCTGGACAACTTTCCAATATAGTATCTAGCAGCCGTCCCCACAGGTATTCAACGGTGGCAATTTCTTCGAGTTGCGCTTGAGTGGGACTATCCCATCCAAACAAGCGATCGCGTATCGCCTTTGCTTCAGTGGATAGATGCTCCTTGTCCAACTTATCCTCTCCTGCATCACTTTATTTTTAGCTTATTTTTATCCACGAATTAAAACCCAAAGCCCTACTTGCACTCTTCCCTGTTGCCTGTTCCCCGTTCCCTATTAATGATCCACTCTAATTTCCTGCCGAGCTTTCTGAGTCCAAGCCTCATTAACTAGCAAATTGCTAGTAGACATTTTAAAATCAAATGGATGAGGAGGTTCAGGGACATTCAGAACACCACCTTGCCGATGAAACTTAATTAACCGAACGATCCAAGTACAAAAGTCTAAAATTTCCTCAGGTAATAGCGTTAGGTCAAAGTGCCAGCTTTGATTAATTCCCCGACAATCTCGTCCCCACAGCCTCGATTGAATGATACCTGCTCCTTTATTAATAGACACACGCAAAATAAAGGGTCGTTCCGGGAGTAATTCATCAGGGGCTGTGTGAACATAAATACACAAATAATTCATGCGTTGCCGATCATCGATCCAAGATGCCATTGGCAGATTACCCGTTGATGAATTGCGGGTTGTAATCTTCACTGGCACGTTCATCTTTGCGGCAAATCGATCGTAGAACTCTTGCCTTAACTGAGAAACTGTGCGTATAGCTTCTGGAGTCATGATTACTGCATAAGAGTGAACACTCACTAAACTCCTACTCCAATCTTCAATATGAACGTAGAATTTAATATGAACGTAGAAGAGGAACGCAAGACAAAACCGATTGCTTCTATTGAGCCAAAGAAAATTGGAACTACCTCTCAACTAGTCAATTCCAGCGCATTTTCAGCGCATTTTCAGGTAAGTAGAGACGCGCCACGGCGCGTCTCTACTTCTCGATAAAGGCTGCTAGCAAAACCTAGCCCGGTCAACACAGACTTTTTTAAGCCCTCGCTACAACCCTTAGACTTAGCGACGGGTTGTTGACTCGATAGTCCAGCGTCTAGGAGACATTGAGAAACACCACCATGAATTAGCTGATTGCACCCGCATTATTCTGGTTTAGTAACGTCGAGAGAATCCATCCCGGTTGCCACCGCCACGACGACCACCGCCTCCTTGACCCCGAGGCTCACGAGGTTTTGCTTTATTCACTTTCAAATCCCGACCCATCCATTCAGCGCCGTCTAGAGCATCAATAGCGGCAGATTCTTCAGCTTCTGAGTCCATTTCCACAAAACCGAAGCCGCGCATCCGACCTGTTTCCCGATCCGTGGGTAACTGAACCCGCTTTACTGTCCCGTATTCAGCAAAAATACTGGTGATGTCTTCTTCCGTAGCATCATAGGACAGGTTACCAATGTAAATCGACATAGAGTATCTCACAAAATCAATGAATGTAGAGACTTATGATTCGGAGACATGCCTGTCCGTAAATAAAAACAAACGATACAGCCGAATATAAACCTCGCTGATTATAATAACACCATTTATACACGACCCGGCTGACATTCTTCTAATCTAAAATCTAAGCCACCCAAAGGTGCTGGGAAAATCGAACGGCGAAGCTGAGCAATACTAGAGTGAAAAATAGGAGTGTTGCCCATCCCCATCGGGGATAACCAGCCAGTAGCAGACCTAAGGCGATCGCAAGTGATACAATCCCATAAGCATGGCGTTCAGCCGAAATGGTGCGACCTGGGCTTAAAATTACGGCTAAGCTGCACAAGCCATAGATGACGGCAACAGGTCTGAGTTTTGTTCGCTGTTGCACGAGTAAATAACCACCCCCCCAAACCATGATCATATTAATTAGCGGATCTCCGGCTAAAAGCCACAGGAGAATTCCCAGAAGGTAGAAGCCATACCCTTTATCCACACACAGCCGTTTCAGGTGCGATCGCCAAGAGGGTTGAAGAGAGTGTAAGACGGAGTGTTGGGTGTGGAGTGTTGGGTGTGGGGTGTAGTGCGGGATAAAGTCTTTGGTATAACGCTGTGAGTTCTCCCCAGAAATACGCGATCGCCATAATAAATAACCTAATGCACAAATCGTAACAAAAATCAAGGGATGCCACGGATCATGAAGCCAACCCCGATTCCAGTTGGCTGTCCCGGCTAAAATTTGCACCAGCATCTTCAACCAGCCCTGTCCGTAAAACGCTTGTTCAGGTTGCCATGCTTGTTGCACCTTTAAAAAGGCGAGGAAATCCCCAAAACGAATCCCGCAGTAGAGGCTATAGAGCCCTAATCCCCCGGCGGTGGCTAAACTAGGAAAATACGCGATCGCAGGTCTTTTCTCTCGCCAAGCCACCAGCAAAAACGCTGGGGATAGTGCGATTCCTGGTAATCGTGTCGCACTGGCTAATCCTCCCCATAACCCTGACCAACCGTAGTGTTTCCGGTCAAAGGATTGCAAAGCGGCTGTACTCAACAACAGAAATAATCCTTCAGTATAGATTACCGTGCCAAATAGAGAAAAAGGACACCAAGCTAAAACTGCTGTTGTCCAGCGAGCAACCTTCTGTCCATGACTCTCTTTCACCCAAGCATAGAGAACAATGAGCGCCCCCCAAAATGCCAGATTATTGACAACAGTCCCCGCTACGTTAAAGGGCAATTCCCCACTCATCAGCACCCGAACAAGTAAGGGAAATAAGGGAAAGAATGCCACATTATGTCCCTGACTATCATTAACATAGTCATACCCTGAGATAGCGATCGCCTGATAAAAATGACTATCCCAAGCGAAAAACACATCCCAGCTTACCGTCGGTTGAATGCCCCCAGGTGGCACAGGCAATAAGGGCGCAATCACCAACATCGCGATCGCGATAACCATTCGGCTCATTAGCCACATCACTGTAGCAAAAATAACGCTATTCACGTAGATGCCTGTCTATTTCCCTGATGCCAAACCTACCGATTCTGTTATACAGCGTTTTGAGACTCAATGCACGGCAGTAGACACATCGATTTGATCGGCGATCTTGAACGGGACTTGGTATCAATCAGCCCGATCCGTCTTTTTGCCAAGAAATCACCCTGACGTCGTAAAGGGTTTCGATCCAAACCTTGGCACCACATCTGGGATTATCCGGACGATAAACCACACGGCATCCTCCCGGTATTTCCACCTCATGACCGTAGACATTCGTATTGCCCCAGCCCAATAAACTTTCCCGGTGGGATTGCGATCGCAACAGACGAGAACTTGTTATGACAAATGACCAATGACCAATGACAAACGAATCAACTGTGAGACTTACCAGGGATTTAATCCGACAGTAGGGGCTTTTCTTCACCTCAATGGTGTCCAGTTGGCGAAAAGAGGCGATCGCTTCGGCAAAGACGGAGGCGGATTGGAAGATATTGGTGGCGGCAAAGTTGAGGGCGCGATCGCGTGAGGTTTGTCCCAGGTTACGCAAGTCGTGGTAGACGCGATTCAGGAAGGCGCTTAAGGCTTCTCGGATTAGGGGTTCTTGTTCGGGGTCAAATCGGTTGCTAATCGCAGCTAGGGCAGCTGCCCCATCAGATGATAGTCCATACATCCGACTATATTTAACCAATCCAATCAAGTTAAATTCCGATCGCTAATTCCCAGCTTTTCAGTCTCCCGGTATCCGTCGGCACAGAATCGATAACCCTCAACTGCCAATGACCAAAACTATCCTGATTCAGCAACGACTTGAGCGCTGGGGTATTATCTACCGAATAGGTGTATTGCAGTTGAGTATTGACACCCAATGTCCGACTTTGTAACAGTACACTCTGATCCTTGGGTGATGTCAACTCCACTTCTAAATCCCCCAAAAACTCATGTTCAATGTCCACCGTCACCTGAATATCTTGCACTAAACCCGATTCAGTAATTTGAAGCGTGCTAGTCACACCACGGGAATTATGATCAGGAATAGCTAGATTGTGATCATTGCGTCGTTTTAAGACTTGGGCAACCTTAGCCGTTTGAACTCGTTGCTTTTGGGCAGCTTGTACCGCTTTAAAAGCATTAACCTTACCATAACCAAACCACTGGGAATACCCATTCGTATCATAAGTCCCCAATCGCATACCGAGCTGGGAATCCGCATCACGGTCTACAATTTTGTCGGCTGTATTTTGTAGGATGCGTTTCACTTGTGCAGCGGTGAGATCAGGATTCGCTGAGAGAACCAGCGCCGCAACACCCACGACAACGGGACAGGCGCTCGATGTGCCACCAAAACTCCGCACAAAGTCACCGACTTCATACCCAGCCACGCCGAGTAAGTCGGTGGTAAAGACACCATTACCCGGCGTGGGGGCATTCACTTGGGGCGCCGTGCTAATAAAACCTGTTTTTTCAAACCACATTCCTGGCGGCGCATTGTTGCTGGGGGCGCAAACGGCGACATTCGTCCCCCAATTACTGTATGCCGCTTTTTTGCTCAGGCTGGTGCAAGCCGAAACCGCAATCACATCGGGATGTACGGCGAAACCACTGAGCCAGTTGGTTGGTCCACGTAGTAACTCATTTGTCCAACCGCGCTCAAAGATGGTGCCATGGATTGGGCGATTGGCATTTCCGGCGGCAAAGACGATCACACAGCCTTTCCCGCCGCGTCCTTCAGTCGCCGCACGGGTTAGGGCAGCCCGTTGTCGTAGGGAGAGGGGGAAGTAAACTGTTGCCGCACCCCAGCTACAAGAAACGACGCTGGCGTCATTTTCAATTGCCCAGTCAAATAATTCTTCAATACTTGTGTCATCCAGATACCCACTGGTGCGAATGGGCATCAGCGCACATCCGGGTGCGACACCGACAATACCCTGACCATTTTCTTCAGCCACCGCAATTCCAGCACAAGCGGTGCCATGACTTTCACCAGAACCACTGGGTAGAGGAATAAAGTCTTTGTCTTTAAAGTCTTTGGGTGCGACAATTTTTCCGGTGCCTTGAAAATCGGGGTGGTTGACATCAATGGCATCATCTGCTATGGCAACGACAACGGAGCGATTTCCCCGGGTAATATCCCAGGCTTTTTCTACGTCAATATGAGAACGTGGGGCTAAATTTGAACCACCACTGTGATTTAGATACCACTGTTGAGGGTATAAGGGGTCTTGGGGATGGTAGCTCGGCTGTTTGGGGACAATGATCTGAGGTTCTGCGGTTAAGACTTCCGGGCGTGTGATCAGTCGATTGGCTATTTTTAGCGGATTCTCTGGGGAATTCGGGGTGAGTTGAAAGACAAAGGTGTTGGGAATACCAATGAGCGATCGCACGGATTTTAAGCCAAATTCGGTCTCAATGGCGGAGATTGTGGCGTCATCGGTGTCGGGGTGAAATTGAATCGTCAGTTGATCGCCCAGGTAAATGAAGGTCGCTGGATCGTCCTTGAGTTGGTAGACATGACTAGCAAAGGCAACATCTTCGCGATCGCGTGCCGCTTGCATTGTCTCATCCCGGTGTTCGGCGTCAACCGTAAATTCGGCTAGCTGAGTGCGGGGAATTTGACGCTGGTGGTGGATACTCAGGGCTTGTTCGAGCTGCTCGACGGGGATTTCAGGGGAGCGCATAGTGAAGCGATCGCGCACCTTTAGTAATCCTAGTTCTTCACCGCCCCGTTGCAGGAGCAGACCGATGCTTTCTTCGGGAATCGGCGTGGTTTGAGGAGAATCGTCTGGCAGAGAATCAGGATGCGGGATCATGGTTTAGAATAGATTACTCGTCAATCGTACAAGATCATTAAATTATGACTATTTTTCTTGATCCTATTACTCCGGATTTCTAAGAAACCTTCCGGGTATTGTTTCAGTCTAGCTGGTAAGAGTGCCCCACTGCCTGGTAATCGGGTCATCGCTGATGGTTAGTGATGGACGGCAAATTTTCTGCCCTCAAGTTTAGCGATCGTCATCTGACTCCCCTTGCCGCATCTGGCGATGGTAAGATACCCGAAGGTTTCTGTGTTTGTTAAAATACTATCCCTATTTTTTACATGATCTCTTCTGGAACGATTCATAGCCTTGGCTTTACCTGCCTTGTTGCCTTTCCCTTCACAACGAGTGTGGCGCTCTTATCCCCCGCCCACGCTCAAACTCAAGCGGCTGCGCTTCCAGAAGAGGTCAGCCAAATGCAGCCTGAGCCAGATGATTCTAGTGAGCTACGCCCCTTAACTCAGGACGATAGCCTGCTGAGTTTACAGGGGGGACAGCGGTTAATGGTAGAGGCAAATCAAGCCATTGAAGCTCAAGACTATACGTTAGCCTCTCAAAAACTTCAGCAGGCGCGTCAAGTTTTCAACCAATTGTCTAATTTCTATCAGCAGTTAGCTGACAGTTTTTCGGGAATTGATAACCGGATTTTCAATGAACATCGGCAAAACGCGCTGCAAACGGCAGAAATGCGGGATGAAGCCACCTATCAATTGGCGTTGGTACATCGCGCCCAAGATCAACCGGAATTAGCGGTTCCCTTACTGATTCAGATCATTCGTTCTCAGAATCCCACCCGTGATTTGGGTAAAAAAGCTTACCAGCAGCTTTTTGAATTGGGATTCGTCGGTTCTCCCTTCCCCCCCTCTGGCAATAGCGAACCGACTTCATCCGTGACTCCAGAACGTTAAATTAGTATGTAGAACGTTGAAGAAAAATGGAGTGGGTATGATTAGTCCAGAGCAAGTTGAGACAATGATCAAAGCAGAACTTCCTGATGCTCAGGTACAGGTACAAGACTTAACCGGCGGCGGTGATCATCTGCAAGCGATTGTTGTGTCCTCCCAGTTTGAAGGCAAAAGCTTGGTAAAACAGCACCAGCTTGTTTATGGCGCTCTCCAGCAAGCAATGGCAAGCGAAGCCATTCACGCCCTAGCGCTGAAAACCTATACCCCTGCATCTTGGCAAGCTACCCGTCAGGCTGTATAAACTCTCGCTACACTAGACCCATACAAAACTACAAAAGACATTTCAGCAAAGCTATGACGCCAGCAGTTAAAGAACGGATTGACCAGCTCATCAACCAGGACAAAATTGTGGTGTTTATGAAAGGCACCAAACTGATGCCCCAATGTGGTTTTTCCAACAATGTCGTCCAAATCCTGAATACCTTGGGTGTTTCCTACGCAACCGTGAATATTCTTGATGATCCGGAAGTGCGTCAAGGTATTAAGGACTATTCCAATTGGCCCACAATTCCCCAAGTTTACGTCAACGGCGAATTCATTGGTGGTTCAGATGTGATGATCGAGCTTTATCAGAACGGCGAATTACAGGAGATGGTCGAAGTGGCATTGGCATCTTGACATCTTCGCCGTTCTAAGCTAGAAAGCGCAAAACCAATCAAAAAGCCTGCTTAAGCAGGCTTTTTAACTATGCTTAACCTTAACCTAAGAACAATGTAGAGACGTGCCATGGCGCGTCTGGGAGCTACCGGAGATTGGCAAGGATTGTGGCTTAAGTTGACACAGGTGAAGGGAGAGCGCCTACACCTAA
>CAKZMA010000325.1 GCA_937127375.1 uncultured Coleofasciculus sp.
TCTCCCACAGATGATTCAGTGTAGTAGTCAGTTCCTGCTACCTTAGCAAATAAATCGGCATTACCTGAACCAAGAGCGCAGGGAGCAATATTCATGGCAGTTGCTACCAAGTACATCGTTTGGTACAGAACACCAACATGTTTGAGGATGAGTGAATAGGCAATTGATTCATACTTCCAAGACAACCGTTGAAATCGAGCAGAAATTACTATCAAAACCTGTGGCATATCCTGCTGCCCACTTGCGTACCAAGCCTCCTTAAGCAGCGCTTCTACACCCTTCGTTTTCTCAGAAATTCGGCACAGTTGATGGATGAGAGGATTGTAGTGATAAAGTCCGGAATCAATCCCTTGACAAGTATTAATAATAGGGTAAAGTTCCAGTTCATACAATCCACCACCAGCAGGATAAGGACGGTTGCTGTATTCCCCAAGTTCAGAGTTAATGAGATTCTTGACTCTGGCACTGCGATAGAGCAATTCTCCTAATTGTTTTATAGTAATTGGAGTCTGATGATAATTTCTGAGGGAACGCCTTTTCTCCAATACATAAGTCAGAGGAATATCAGTAGTTTTGAGGTATTCTAGATTGGGTTGATATAGCTGAATGACAGCCTCTGACATTGGCGGCTTTATAGCTGGCGGCGGCTCAATTTGTCCCAAGAAACGATAAGTATCCCCTATAGGATTGGCATGTCTTCCCTGGCGGCTGCGGGCATGAAAGAGTAGATCATGGAAATCCCACTGGGCGAGGGCAGCATTTTCCGCCTCTGGCAGAAATACCATTTGGGTAGCCAACAGCAGGCTGAGGAACTGTTGACCAATCTCTTGTGTGACTCCGGGAATTTCCGACACTAGAGTACTACAGGTTTGAGGTTGGGATAACTTTGCCACTAAAGCTACAGTCCGCCAATCTAATAGAGTGACTTGAGCTTGAGACAAAGGAGATTCTAGTACCATTTGTCCCGCTACTTGGTGGAGATAAGCAAAGCGAGATAGAGTAAAACACTGCTCTTGCCAATGAACAACTGGGATAGAAAACTGATAATCGGAGGTAAGGGGAACAGCCGTAGCCAAGGGAAAGACTGAATGGCAAATCCAGCCTAAACTGATAAATTTTTGCAGATATAAGTGGAACTTGAGCAGACCATATATCCCATCACTTTGCTGAACTATATGCTTGAGTTTGCTTACAGTACCTCCGGTATCATAAAGAGTTTTTACTGCGGTTTTTAAACCCGCTGAAGGCTTGTTAAATGTTAATTTTCGCGTACTGCTTTGCAGGATAATTTCCTGGCTTTCCGGTAATTCGCGCAGAGAAATTTCCTTTCTAAAGGAGAGGGTAAAATAGTTCAACATTTTGGTTAAAAAGGCATAGGAATCGGATTCATCTGTTGCTCAGCTAACGGTGCGGGAAGCCAACCCATTGTTACTGGCACATCGTACAGCCGCCCAGCACCCAACCGGGGCCAAAAGTGTCTTAAACCGGGTACAATAACCTTCACCACATTCAGTCCAATGTCTGGGCGAGTTTGATCCAGCACCAAAGTTTCCAAGTTATGTTGCTCCGCTATAGCGACACAAGTCAGTACATCGTCTCGCAGATCGTCACTCCAATATTGGGGATAATCGGAGTAGACTTTTGCCGCAACCTGGGAATCTGGGGCTAAATAGGGTTGATTGGCGATCGCAGCAACACTCAGCCATTCCTGTAGTACTCCCCCACCCTCGCCCGCATATTGATTCTCCACCCGGATCAAGAATTGATTCATTTCCGTGACAGCCCGCAACAGAGCAATTTGGGCGTCAAAATGGGCTCCGTATCCCGCGACAATTTTCTCAGCCCCATCCGTACAACGAGAAATCGCCGCAAAGACAGGAATTTCTAAATCAGAGGTCAAATCAAGCACCCAAAATTCTCGTCCCTGGCTGAAATAATAGGCGGGCAATTCCAGCAAATAAGAGTCTTCAAAACTAGCCAAATCTACAGCAGGGCGTTGCAGGCGATTGTACCACCAAATAGCCACGCTATCCCGCTCGACTACTTCCATAAAACCTTGAAAGATAGCTTCTTCTAAAGTGTTACCAGCCGCATTGCCATTGGAATTAGCAACACCAAAGCAATGATCGGCAGGTAAAGGATAATTGTAATAACATAAAGCGGTCGGTACATAGTTAAACCTTTGCTGCGTTAAAGACCAGATTAGCGTCCACTCAATTTCTTGGGTTTCATCAAAAGGTTCCGGGATGAAATCTACCCCAGCCAAATGCTGGTTTAGAACCTCGCGGTTTTGGTATTGAGCTTGACTAAAGTGTAGACAGAGCGACGGATGAATCGCCGAATCTCCCAGTTGAGCATAAGTCCGTTTCACTCGAATTTCATCCCCTTGAAAAAGTCCACAATAGCGTTCGATTGCTTCACAAAACCCGCTCGCTTTTGCTTGTTGATCTGTCTTCCCCTTTCCCGCCGCTTTGTGGTGCAGTATATGGCGCAGACTATTAAGATTTGTTGCATGACCAAAATGGTGAACCGCTAGATAGCTATGAAGCAGATTATTCTCCGACTCAGATGTCCGAACTAAAGCGCTGACAACCCCTGTAATTGGACTAAGGTGATGTTCATAGCGCTTGAGAGTTTGCTCGGGGGAGAAAACCCGATGACCCCCATCCGCCGTGAACTGTTTCTGGCGACTCATCAGCGTAATCGGTTTAGGTTGACGTTCTCCTTGATAGACAGCATCCCCACAAACTGAGCATTGGGGACGTTTGGTGAGACGGTGAATTCGCTGTTCCAAGTTGGCTAAATTAAGCGTCAAAACGTTACCTTCTAACGTAGGAATTGAAGACGTTCGAGCGGCTCCGTCTAAAATAATCCACTTGAGAATCTCTGTCGCCGCCAGGTTCAATCCCAGTTGAAACGTAGAGGGTAAAATAGCAAGGGACGTCGGAATACTTTCAAAAGAACCTTTTTGCTGCTTAATTGCGGTTTCCACCTCCCGATTGCCATAGAGACGTTGAGCTAAACACTGCCAACAGCCTGTTTTCTTCGGGTAAAAAATCGGACCAAGCCATAGCGTCATTCCCACTGGCTTAACCAGTATCCAGGGTTGATTGGTTTCTAAGGCAATTTGATTAAACTGATCCAGATCTGGCTGTAAGTAATCGTTCGTTAAAACAACAGTCAGTGATTTTTTAAAGTCGGGGATATCTGACGTTGAATCTTGTACTTGAATCCCCAAGGATTTGAGGATGATAATCAAAGGCTCGGTGGGGACATCCCCGACGGAAGTGACCGATACCCCAGTATCTGGCAAAAGCTTACAGAACAGTTGGGGATCGATATTAAGAAAACTCCAGAAGGCGGCAATATTGGGAGAAAGATGATCAACCGCTTCTGTAGTGTAGCCTTTGCTCTTCAGAGTTTGCAGAGCGTAGTAAATACTGGTCAACGGGAATTCACCTTTGAGTTGGTTGATAATTTCACTAACCGAATGATTCCCATCTAACAAAGGAGTGAGTTTGCTGTATAGGTTTCCTTTCAGGACGATGGACGAATCTTCACTGAGTAAATAAACGTGATCGGGGGGAATAATTTCAGCCTGAAAATGGGGTTGTAATTGGGGTTGTTTCATAATGTTTACAGTAACTCTTGGACTCAATACAATTTTTGGCAAAGAAAACGATGAACTAAAAAACAATTACAGCCGTATCCCGGATTAATTTATGGCAAATTTTAAACAGCCATTCACTCCGCCTACTCCACCGCCCCCAAACCCTTTAGCGTAGATCGTTGAGCATCGGTTAAACCTCTCGCCCTCGTTAGGC
>CAKZMA010000326.1 GCA_937127375.1 uncultured Coleofasciculus sp.
TATTTAGTATATTGGCATTTTCCCGCATCGGTTTAGCGCAAAGCATGAGATCTGAGCGAGAATCCATATTTACTTTAAATTTACTCTCGAATAAGCCATTATTAGGCGCGGTTGTTTTAACCTTTTTATTACAACTTGCGGTGGTGTATGTCCCATTCTTACAGGATATTTTTAATACGACAGGGTTATCACTTTCTGATTTAGCCATTAGTCTCGCCATGAGTACAATTGTGATTTGGGCAATGGAATTGGATAAAGGGCTACGTCGATACAAAAAAGCTAAATCATGAATAATGTATCATTGCTCCCCCAGCTCCCTCTGCTCCCTACCCTCCACAAGACTTATTCAGCCCCCGCATTGGGCGAATTGAATTCGCAGCTACACAAACAAAGTCCGCCTTCGCGGACTGAAAACTTGTACTTTATCGGAAACCAACATAAGCCGGTTTTATTTAATTAATCAGTCAGAAATTAATTCCCAAGTAGCCGCGATTTCAATTAGCCTGAACTGGGTTAGCTCTAATCTAGAATATAGAACTCTTTAGACAGGCATCAGGCGAAGATTTGCCGGCTGTTCGCTCACTGTGAGCTTATTTATCTGAAAATCTGTTAAGCTTTCTTCCCAGGTACGAGAGCGTGTATATCTAGAGAATTAATTGGCTCTTCAGCAAAAGGATTTGGTAGATAGTGAAGTTCGCCGCTTATTTTTGCAATAATACCTGTTACGTTTTTACAGGTGTTTTCATTACTAATTAGAAGACCAGGCTCAGTAACTGGACTTTGTGTTTGCTGACTAAAACCAACCTTTTCTAAAAATTCCTGCCAACCACGAGCTTTGGCATCACTAACGATTGATGGTTCAGAGTATTGGGGTTGTGAGTCAGTAAAATAACATCGTTTACCAAATAAGAGAGAAATTAGTCTCTCTTGGAAGATGAAATCTTGTTGGATATCTAGAGCAATTAGATAAGGTATCTCTTTCTTAGATTCATCCCAGGTTATTCTTTTATTAGCTTTTTCACTAATTCTAAATTCAATATGTTGATAAAGCTTCTCCTCTGGGAGGATGATTGCATCCGTTACACAACCTGCGTAATAACCACGTTTACCATCTAGTGGTTTTGTGAACGTGACTTGACATCCTAAAATATCTTCGCTTTTGGGAAGAGATGTTGTGGAATCAAGTGTTATGAGAATCTTCTCAAATTCGTTAACGAACTTCTCGATAAGCTTGTGCCTGTCTGTACGCTCGTGGTGTTCAATAACAGGAAACGAAAAGTCTTCTGAATACTTAATTTCTACACGAAACGAGCTTTGTCTAATTAGAGGACTGATACGGGCAGCTACTTCAGATGTAGTTTCATCACCACTAATACGAGCAACCTCAATGAGAAATTTCTGCTCATCCTTCAGCACCAATAAATCTGGTGGTTTTTGTCCTCTTTTATTCCAAGACTTTTCAGACGCAAGTATAAGCTCTACAGACAATCCCTGTTTAAAAAACTCATTAGCAAAGAACAGCTCAGAGCCAAAAGCGAGAAAATTACCCCAACTTGATGATTCTCCTACAAGCTTATCTTGTAAGTTTAAAAAATCACTACCTCGTGATGACTCGATGAGTTCTAAGATTTCTAGTAATTTAAATAAATCTTGCTGAGTTTCTCCAAAATGCTCAGTAATTGCAAAGAGATTTTGAGGTTTCTTACTAAAAGACCAACGAATGAGTTCAGGAACAGACATCATATCAGTTTACCATGTCAATATATTCTTCAATTTTATTCTGTGCTTAATGGCTACATAAACAATCGGTGTTGCCATTTGTGAGATATTACGAGCCTTAGTGATAAGGTTCCTCCCTTCAGAGAAGCTTTCAGAACTAAAAAGCAGCAAAAAGCCTGCTAGTTCCTAATTATAGATTAACAGTATGGTACTGAGATTTACGTTGGGTTTCTACGCCTTTAACTGTGAAATAACCGAATCCGCTTTTTCAGCCATGCTTCCGCTACCGCCTGCATAAACTCCTACGAGGGCGACTTCATTCTCGTGTAGTCGTTGAAGTGTGATCGCAAATCTTGTAGGTTGGGTTGACGAAGGAAACCCAACACATACTTTATCCGTACCCACAATAGCCCAATGGCACTCTCGATAAGCACCAGTTGAAAGGGAAAGTCTTATAAATAAATTCGTGGCAAGAGCCAACATTAATCACCTTAACGTGCGTGTCATCCCTCCAAAATCTGGTTCGCTGCTTCGACCAAATCACTAGCAATTACCTCTGGTTGCGGGTAAACACCGAGATAGTCCTTCTCCTGTTGAGTAATGAAAGCAGTTTGCAAACCAGCACAGGCAGCACCTGCAATATCCCAGGCATGAGCAGCAATCATCCAGACATCGCCCTCGACATCCTGCTTCGCTAAGGCGTAGACATCCGGATGCGGCTTCGTCTTCTCGATAACATCACAGGAGAAGATGCTGGCAAAGTACTCAAGAGCATTGGCTCGTTCTAGCAGCTTATGTGTGGAATCCTCACTACCGTTGGTGAGGGCGACTAGCTTCCAGCCTGCTGTCGTTAGAATGCGAAAAGCTTCTAAAGCTTCTGGCTGCAGCTCCAGTTCAGAGAAGGCGTTTACTACGTGCGATCGCTGCTCAGCATCTGCCTCAATTCCCAGCACCTTGAGCGTCCGGGGCAGTTCTGCCTCTAGTACTTCCTTGAGCCGTCGGTAGCCACCTGCATGGGAGAGCGCGAAGGCATCCCGTAAGGTTTGGGCAAACCAGAGTTGGAGTGCATAAGGGGGAGCACCTAGTTCTACCAATCTCTGGCGGGGCTTGTCCAAACTGAAGCAGGTGCCGATGATGTCGAATACTACAGTGCCTTTTGTGTTCATTTAGGGTTGATAAATTTAGATTATACGAGAATACCGGGCTACGCGGTAAACCAGTCCAGTGCAGAGCGTGCTTTTGTGTAACTCCCACCTAGCGTCTTTGCGTAAGTCCTGAGATTTTAGGAGACACGCAACGCCTTGGAGAACTAGAGAAACACCGTAGGGCTTGAGAATGGTACTCTTCAGATAGATGACAATTCCGGCGGCGAAAGGCTAAGTCTTAAGTCAGTAATATACTGCTCATTGGCAAAGGAAAATAAAGTGGCATGAAATCAAAATCCTGCGATCGCAACCCCAATCGTTTTTCTGATGGAACTCAACAACCGGGAAAGCGAACAGCCTTTTACGGGGTGCTATCCCTGATTGGCACAGGGATTACCATTTTGGGTGTCGCAGGCTGCTCTAACCCATCCACAGTCTCTTCTGAGCAACAAACCACGGCTCAAGTCATTGAAGATGACAATGATATCCGCGATCGTGCCCTAGAGCCAACCCCTGAAGATACCAACTTTGTGGTGAGAGTGGTGAACAAAGTTGAACCAGCAGTGGTGCGAATTCATACAGAAAAAACCGTAGAAACCCAGATTCCCAATGCCTTTAATGATCCCTTCTTCCGGCGTTTTTTTGGGAGTTCAGTTCCCCAGCCTCAAGAACGTATTGTGCGCGGTATTGGTTCGGGTTTCGTGATTAGTGATGATGGAGAAATTATCACTAATGCTCACGTTGTTAATAAAGCCGACACCGTAACAGTATCCTTTCCCGATGGTCGCACATTTGAAGGTGAAGTGTTGGGCGAAGATCCCGTGACCGATATTGCTGTAGTCAAAGTATCCGCCGACGACTTGCCAACAGTGGAACTGGGTAATTCTCAAGGGTTGCAAACCGGACAATGGGCGATCGCGATCGGAAATCCTTTGGGGTTACAAGAAACAGTAACCGTCGGGGTAATTAGTGGGATTGACCGTTCCAGTAGCGAGGTTGGTGTTCCCGATAAGCGGATTGGCTTTATTCAAACCGACGCCGCCATCAACCCCGGTAACTCTGGCGGACCCTTACTCAATGCGCGGGGTGAAGTAATTGGGGTTAATACTGCTATTATCCAGGGAGCGCAAGGAATTGGTTTTGCCATACCCATTGACATCGCCAAAGAAATTTCCCAACAACTGATTACTAAGGGAAAAGTTGAGCATCCTTACCTCGGTATTCAAATGGTAGCGCTGACGCCAGAAATTAAGCAAAAAATCAATACGAATCCCAACAATACGATGCAAGTTCAGGCAGACGAAGGGATTCTGATTGTTCGGGTTATGCCGAATTCTCCGGCTGATGAGGCGGGATTAAAAGCGGGTGATGTTATCCAAGAAATTAATAATCAATCCGTGACCGAGGCGGAAACCGTTCAGGAGTTAGTTGAGGCAAATGGTGTGGATAACCCTTTGTCTTTAGAAGTGCAACGGAATAGGGAAACCTTGGAATTTACAGTCATACCTGAACCTCTGCCCCCTGAAGATGAATAATATCAATTATTCCTTTCAAAGCCTTTTTTTGATAAAAGTTTCAGTCGGTTTAAACCGACTTAAGCTATAAGCCAAGAACTTGAGTT
Organism: uncultured Coleofasciculus sp.; assembly: GCA_937127375.1. Classification (GTDB taxonomy): domain Bacteria; phylum Cyanobacteriota; class Cyanobacteriia; order Cyanobacteriales; family Coleofasciculaceae; genus Coleofasciculus. The sequence continues at coordinate 4,486 of CAKZMA010000326.1, forward strand.
CTTGGCGAGTGCAGGGAAACCTATTAAATGTAAATGGGAACAGATTTCAGCTTAACCCCCTGCTTACCCTTTTTCTGTAACATCCACATCAAGGTTTTTGAATTCTTCAGCTTTTGGGACATCTGCTTTCATTTTCAGTTTACCTAACCCGATCACATTCACCGTAACTTCTAAGGATACATTTTCCGTAGGAATATCTTTTTCAATAACCCGTTTGCTAGCAATTTGCATCACATTGATAGCCCGATCAACCGCCGCAGTAATCGCATCCTCAGACAACTCTGCCGCTTTATCTTGAGTAACATTGACGACCTTCTCTTTGACCTGTTGTCCTTTTTCTTCTAGTGTATGAGTGACTTGATCCACTACATTTTTCCCTTTCTCTTGAAGGTTTTGCAAATCCATACCTATCTCTTTAGCTTGGTAAAACGATTGAGTCTAGTGTAAGGATTGTACTTCTGTTCCACCTCATCCCAGAGTTATATTATCTGTCGTGCTATAACCCAGACGCGCCATAGCACGTCTCTACAGTCTGGAAATATGCACAGATCATCATTTTCCTTATGCCATAGTACAGGCGCTGAATTTTTGGACGCGGATATCCCATGGAACAAGTTGAGTTGAAAAGCGTCCAGATATTTTGAAAAAGTTAACAATTAATTCTAGAATGCCAACCAAATCAAAGGTAGCTCAGTATACTCTTTTACTATTTACCACCCTGATTAGCTACACCAGTTTTATAGTTAAATCCCCTCCTAGCTTCGGACAAATCGAGGCAGAAAACATAGAGCAAAAAGAGCTAAAAACTCTATCAAATTTAACCCAATTTATAGCTGAATCTATTAAAATTACCCAAAGTTCACCACCAGCGAACCTAAACGAATCAGCTACTCCTGAATCCGTTGAAATTGTTTCTGATGGCACCCAACTGCAATGGGAATGGCAGGGAGAAAACTATAGCATTAATGTTAATGAGCTAAACGTGCGGCTGATGGATAGCGTCGATCGTGAAACCTACAATCAGGTTGAAAAAGTCATGAATGGTCAACGTTTTATCAGAGATAGCATTAGCGTTGACCCAAAAACTGGCAACATTGCTGTTGGGGTAGTTCTCGATTACTTTGCTGCAACAAGTTTTAGTGCCGTTTTCATTATCGATCCCCAACCGGGTGCTTACGCCATCTAT
>CAKZMA010000327.1 GCA_937127375.1 uncultured Coleofasciculus sp.
AACCCGTTTTAACGGGTTTAAGCTTTTAGCCCCAACTTTAGTTGAGGGCTGATTGGAGCATGACTGTAGGGTAGGCAATGCCCACCCCACAACTCTACTCCATGACACTCTTAAAAAAGTCAATTGTCTCTGTCAACGCCTGAACAAAAACGTCAATCTCTTCCCGCGTATTGTAGAAATACAAACTCGCCCGCGCCGAACCCGTTACGTCTAAAATTCGGTGTAACGGTTGAGTACAGTGATGACCTGAACGAATCGCTACTCCTTCATGGTCTAATAGAGTAGACACATCACTCGCCGCCAATCCCTCAACATTAAACGAAGCCAAAGCCGCCCTTCCTTTCCCCTCTGCTGTCGGTTGGGGACCATACAGGGTCAAATCAGGAACATCCCGTAACTGCTCGAACAGATACGCCGTGAGTTCCTCCTCATAAGCATGGATTTTATCCATACCAATCCCCATTAAATAGTCTACCGCCGCACCCAGCGCGATCGCTTCCCCAATCGCAGGGGTTCCGGCTTCAAATTTGTGGGGCAATTCGGCGTAGGTGGAATAGTCGAGAAAGACTTCCGAAATCATCTCACCGCCACCCATAAATGGCGGCATTTCCAGCAGCACGTTTAACTTGCCATACAAAAAACCAATCCCGGTGGGCGCACACATTTTGTGACCCGATGCGACTAACCAGTCACAATCCATCCCCTGCACATCAATCGGTGTATGAGGGACAGATTGGCAAGCATCAATCAATACCTTAGCGCCATACTGATGTGCGATCGCACTAATCTCTTCGACTGGGTTAATACATCCCAAGGTATTCGAGACATGCACCACACTAACTAACTTCGTCTTCTCAGAAATCAGAGACTTAAACTGCTCTAAATCAAACTCCTGAGTTTCCGTCAGTTCCACATACTTCAACACCGCCCCCGTCTTCTGAGCAATGATTTGCCAGGGAACCATGTTGCTGTGATGTTCCATCACCGAGAGAATTATTTCATCCCCTGGCTGCAACGTATTTAATCCCCAGCTATACGCCACCAAGTTAATCGCTTCTGAGGCATTCCGGGTAAACACAATCTCATTCCGCGACGCCGCATTCACAAACGCCGCCACCTTATCCCGCGCTGACTCATAAGCTTCTGTGGCGCGGACACTCAGCGCATGAGCACCTCGGTGGACATTGGCGTTATCCCTTTCATAATAGTTTTGCAACGCATTCAGCACCGCCAACGGCTTCTGAGAGGTAGCAGCACTATCAAGATAAATCAATGGTTTATCGTGAACTTTCTCCTGCAAAATGGGAAAGTCAGAACGGACGATAGCAGCTAGGGTTTTTTCTTGGGTGATGGTCATTTGTCCTTTGTCATTTGTCCTTTGTCATTGGTCATTGGTCTTATGTTATTGGTCTTATGTCAAATAATTATAAAACTCAAAACCATCTCCTACTAGCAAAGCGAAGGATCAGATTCCGGGCGGGTTTTGCCTAAAAACTAGATAAAACAATCAACCTTAATCCCTAAACCCGCCCCGGAAAGACGTGCCATGGCACTCTACATTGTTCTACACATCGCGCATTGGGACAGTCTTTGCCGCAAGGAGTCCACCGGGATTCGCTGGAGAATCTCCGCTACAAAAGCATCAATTAATAGATTCCGGGCATTGGTTTCATTCAGTCCTCGACTTTGTAAATAGAATACATCCTCCGGGTCTAATTGACTCACCGTCGCACCGTGAGAACATTTAACTTGGTCAGCCGTAATTTCCAATTGCGGTTTGGTATTCACACGGGCTTTAGCTGAAAGCAATAAATTGCGATTCAATTGAGCCGCATTGGTAAATTGAGCCGATTGCGGCACGAAAACCTTACCATTGAAGACTCCGTGCGCCCGGTCATCTATGATACATTTGTGCAACTGGTCGGTCATGCCATGAGGATGATTCAACAGTACAGCACTGTGGGTATCGGCTACCTGTTCCCCACCAATCATGGTTAACCCATTCAGTGTGGTTTCAGTCCCCTCACCCGTCTGCACAATTTCTAGATTATGCCGGGAGAATCTCGCCCCTAAACTAATTGCGTTACAGGTATAACGACTATTCCGGGCTTGAGTGACGGCTGTTTTACCAATGTGGAACCCATCAATCGCTTCTCGCTGATTCCGGGTATGGATAACTTGGGCGTCATCCTCAATCCAAATCTCTGTCACTTGGTTATTAAAATAAGGACGATTTACCGGAATATCGGGACATCCGTCTACATTCGCTGCGTAATGTTCAATCAGATTCACCACCGAACCCGCTTCAGCAACCACCAGACAGCGCGGTTGGCAAATGACAGGTACATCGTCAGTGGTAGAAATAAACAGCAGATGAATCGGTGTCTCGACTATTTTAGCTTTGGGTATCCACACCACCGCTGCATCCGTGAGTCCCGATGTATTCAGGGCGGCGAAAATATCAGACGCGCCCTGTTGCTTGCCTAAATAATTGGGGATTCGTTCCTGATACGCCGCAGGTAAACCCGCCAAATTACCCACATACACGCCTTCAGGTAATCCACTCACCGACGATAAATCCGGCGCATACACCCCATTGACAAAGACTAATCGACTATCCGGGGTTTCGGGTAGGGTGAGGGAAGTCAAGTCTAGGTGTTGCAGGAATTGCTCAAAAAATGCCTCAACTCCTTGGAAATTCACCGCCAATAACGGCGACAAATCCGTAAACCGCCATTCTTCATCTCTACGGGTAGGAATCGCTAATTCTTCCACAATCGCCGCTGCTTGATCCCGCAGTTGCCCGAGAGTAGCGTTTAATTGTCCCCCGACGACGGGTTCATCTTGGCGACATTGGTCTAATAGCGCCTTTAAATAGGAAATTTCCGGTTTTGCAGATAGTTGTATACTCATTAGGCAATCACCTCAGCCGCCGCTTCTTCTATTACCCACTCATAACCACGGGATTCTAATTCTAATGCCAATTCCTTACCCCCGGTTTTGAGGATGCGCCCTCCTGCCATGACATGGACATAATCGGGTTCAATATAATTGAGCATCCGTTGGTAGTGGGTAATCAAAATCATGGCATTGTCGGGATTTGCCAAATGATTTACCCCATTGGCGACAATCTTCAGCGCGTCAATATCCAAACCGGAATCTGTCTCATCGAGAATCGCCAGTTTAGGTTCTAACAGCGCCATTTGTAGAATTTCATTTCGCTTCTTCTCGCCGCCAGAGAAGCCTTCATTTAAACTACGCTCTAAAAAGCTGGGATTCATCTTCACAATGTCCAGCTTTTCCTCGATTAAGTCTTCAAAGTCAAAGGTATCAATTTCCTCTAATCCTTGATGCTTACGGCGGGAATTATAGGCGACGCGCAAGAAGTCTAAATTACTCACTCCAGGAATTTCTAAGGGATACTGAAATGCTAGAAATATGCCAGATAATGCCCGTTCTTCGGGTTCGAGTTCCAGCAGATTTTGCCCCAGAAAGGTGATCTCGCCACCTGTAACTTCGTAGGCGGGATGTCCCGCTAAAAGCTTAGAAAAGGTGCTTTTACCTGAGCCATTCTGCCCCATGATGGCGTGAATTTCTCCCGCCTTCACCTCTAGGTTTAAGCCCTTGAGGATTTGTTGTCCTTCAACGTTTGCCGTCAAATTGCGGACGGATAAAATTACGTCGCTATTTTCTCTAATCATTACAAGTGTTCACCAATTCAAATCAATGATTATTCGGGATAAGGGAGAAAAAGGGAGGGGATGTTCCAGACGTAGCATACTACGTCTCTACAATCGGGGCGGGTGTAGGGTGCGTAGGGTGCGTTAGCGGAGCGTAACGCACCATTTCAAGCGTAACGCACCATTTCAAGCGATAGTCGTGAAACCCGCCCCGGAAAGACGCGCCATGGTACTTCCCCAATCCTTAACCCACGGCTCCTTCTAATTTCAGACTCAATAATTTATCGGCTTCAGCGGCAAATTCCATCGGCAGTTCGTTGAAGACATCTTGACAGAAACCACTGACAATCATGGAAACTGCATCTTCTTCGGAGATGCCGCGTTGGGTAAAGTAGAAAAGCTGATCCTCGCCAATTTTCGAGGTTGAGGCTTCGTGTTCCACCTTCGCCGTATTGTTTTCGACTTGAATATAAGGGAACGTATTTGCCTCAGCGGTATCCCCAATCAACATGGAATCGCACTGGGAATAATTCCGCGCTCCTTTGGCTTTCGGATTCACTTTCACTAATCCCCGATAGCTATTCTTAGAATTGCCAGCGGAAATCCCTTTAGAAATAATTGTGCTACGGGTATTTTTGCCAATATGCATCATTTTGGTTCCGGTGTCGGCTTGCTGCATATTATTGGTTAACGCCACGGAGTAAAACTCACCCACAGAGTTATCTCCAACCAAAACACAACTGGGATATTTCCAGGTAATCGCTGAACCCGTTTCTACCTGCGTCCAGGAAATCTTGGAGTTAACGCCTTTGCACAAACCGCGCTTGGTGACAAAGTTATAGATTCCGCCTTTACCCTTCTCATCACCTGCAAACCAGTTTTGTACGGTGGAATATTTAATATCGGCGTTATCTAGGGTGACGAGTTCGACAACGGCGGCGTGGAGTTGGTTGGTGTCGTACATGGGTGCGGTACACCCTTCTAAGTAACTCACCGAACTCCCTTCTTCAGCGACAATCAGGGTGCGCTCAAACTGTCCTGTTTCCCCAGTATTAATCCGGAAATAGGTGGACAGTTCCATAGGACATTTGACACCTTTGGGAATAAACACAAAGGAACCGTCACTAAACACCGCCGAGTTCAGGGCAGCAAAGTAATTATCGCCAACGGGAACCACACTCCCCAGATATTTCTGCACCAATTCTGGGTGTTCTTGCAGCGCTTCGGAGATGGAACAGAAGATAACCCCAGCTTCGGCTAACTTGCCTTTAAATGTGGTGGCGACGGAAACGCTATCAAAAATGGCATCCACGGCGACGTTAGACAGTCGCTTCTGTTCAGATAGGGGAATCCCCAGTTTTTCAAAGGTTTCCAGGAGGGCGGGATCAACGTCTTCTAGGCTGTTGAGCTTTTCCGTTTTCTTCTTCGGAGCGGAGTAGTAAATGATATCCTGATAGTTGATCGGCGGATAGTGAACGTGGGGCCACGTCGGTTCCTCCATCTTCAACCATTGGCGATAGGCTTTGAGACGAAACTCCAGCATGAACTCCGGTTCGTTCTTCTTGGCGGAGATCAGGCGGACTACGTCTTCACTCAAGCCACGGGGAATGGTATCGGCTTCAATGTCGGTGACAAAGCCGTACTTGTAGGGTTGGTTAACTAATTTCTTGACGGTAGCAGTCATTCGCTTCAGTGTTCTCTCTTCGATTAAGGATGGGAAGTGGGCGGGAGCGTTTCTGTATCAATGAACCCGTCACCTGTTTTCTAAGGTTCGGGCTGATTAGACGACGTTGCACTAGCTCTAGACTAAAACAACACTTTTGTTGTTTAACTCTATTGTAGGTTATATTAACAACTAAGATGTTGTCAAAGTCAACTAAATTTCTTCTGTTGCCCTAACACAAGCGTGATTTCACCCCAAAAGCCGATGACCACCACTCAGCAATCTTCTACCAAGCAAGACATTTTGCAGTATTTACTCAAACAGGAGCAAGCGATCGCGCATGCATTAGCGGAAGCTCTGGATATTAGTCCCCAAGCTATTCGGCGTCACCTGAAGGATTTAGAAGCCGAGGGACTAATTGAGTATAAATCGGTATCCATGGGAATGGGGCGTCCTCAACATGTTTACCGCTTGAGCAAAAAAGGACGCGATCGCTTCCCTAACCATTATGGCGAGTTTGCCGTGTCCTTGCTAGACACCCTGGAAGAAACCGTGGGTCGGGATCAGGTGAGTACCATCCTCCAGAAACAGTGGGAACGCAAAGCCATGGAATACCGCCAGCTTTTGGGTCAAGGTTCCTTAGCCGAACGAGTCGCCAAATTGGTAGAACTGCGCCAAAGTGAAGGATACATGGCGGAATGGTATCCGGTCGAATCCAGCGAGGCTAGCGAGCCGACTCATAACCAGTTTATTTTCAGAGAACACAACTGTGCAATTTCCAACGTCGCTGAATCCTTTCCCAGCGTCTGCGGACATGAATTGGAAATGTTTGCCGCTATCCTACCCGATTGTCAAGTCGAGCGCACCCATTGGATTAATCAAGGAGAACATCAGTGTGGCTATTTGATTCAGGCGAAATAGTTGGTCATTGGTCATTGGTCATTGGTCATTCGTC
>CAKZMA010000328.1 GCA_937127375.1 uncultured Coleofasciculus sp.
CAATAAAACTTAGGGGTTCTTTCCATCCATCAGGGGTATTCCGCCTCTCACCGACAATCACATCCCAATATCCATCGGGGAATACACGAACTAACTCGGAACCAGCCGGACCAATATGATGCTCAGAATCGTAGCCAGCTCCTTGAATACTTGAACCCACATAAAGTGCTCCGTTAAAAAAACAAAGAGTGCTGGCAATCTGATTCAAAGATCCTCGGTAAGCTCCTTTATAAAGTATCCGCTTCCAGCGAAAGGGTGGATCACCAGCACAGTCCGACATCCAAACTTGATAACCTTCCAGGTTATAAGTTCCAGCATATAAGTGATCCTCAGAAGCAGTACAAGCAATAATTGACGCATTGCCATCATCGCCGAAACCTGGTTCACAAGCAAATTCCCAAGATCCCTTCCTTGGATCTCGAGTCGTAAAAAGAACTGACAGTTCAGCTCTATTTGCATTGATTCCACCAGCACCTGTAGGAGCAAAAAAAATCCTATCTTTGAAAGTGACAGCAACACGTTGGGAGGGAAAGCGAGTACCACCGCTGATTGCCCGCGAGTGATTGACTTCCTCAAATTGTCCATCGCCAACTAAACGGAGGATTAAAGAACCCTTCTCAACTTTTGTTGGTGCCCACGTTGACACATAGAGGGTCTTGTCAGTATCAGCTTCGCCTTGAAAAACCACCATGCCACGGTAACCCATCTCCCGGGGAATTATGAGACCATTTTTATTGGGAATTTGAGGAGAGCTGTATACTAATTTCCATTCATCGATTAAGGGGTTATAACGCCAGATTTGAGCTCGCCGATCAACTTTACGATAAAGTTCCTCGACCGTATCAGGACCATCTACAGGCCAGACGACTAAAGCCCCTCCCCGTGAATGTACACTTTCCATGGCTCTAGCCGTTTGAAAGTTGGCACGAGTCGTACCAACGAACAGATATCCTTTACACCAAGCCATTGAGTGGGCAAATGCGTTGTAGCCATCTCCAAAGCCATTTAAGCAAGTCTTACGAAAGTTATTAAAACGCAAGCCAGGATTAGGGGAAGGATCGAAGGGGCGTTTTATAGAAGTCATTTCTTTGCAGCAATAGTCCAATAACAAATATAGACGCTATACTTTAAAATATCATAAATGCTACGATTGGTGTATTGTCAACAAACTCAAGTGAATTGAATTCATAAATATAGATTTTTAGGTATGTTTAAATCCCCTGTGTTTTTTTTAGCGTCTCCTCGTTCATATACTTCTTTAATTTGTGCAATGCTGGGACAGCATCCCGAAACCTACGGTTTTCCTGAGTTGAATCTGTTGGTAAAAGATACTCTAACAGAGATGGTTAGATATTATCAAGGTAAAAGTCAATTTCAGATGCATGGTTTGCTGCGAACAGTATCTCAGCTCTATGCGGGAGAACAAACTCGCTACTCTATAGAGATGGCTCAGCGTTGGATCAACCGACGGATGCGCTGTTCTACGGCAGAAGTATACATTGAATTATGTGAAAAAATTTATCCGCTTCGAGGAGTAGACAAAAGTCCTGCTTATTCAGCTGCTCCGAGCCATCTGCATAGAATTCTTCAGACTTTTCCAAATGGCTATTTTATCCATTTAGTTAGACATCCCCGCGCTCAGGGAAATTCAGTAATGAAAGCCGGAAATGAAGGGCGGTTTGCTAAGATGACTAAGGCCTACGATTATTCCGTAGATCCGCCCGTAATTGATCCACAATTCAAATGGTTACAGGTACAGAAGCGAATTATCAAGTTTTGCAAGACTGTGCCGGAAGAACAAAAATTACTTATCCGTGGCGAAGAGTTGTTAAGTGACCCTCAAGTTAATTTTGGCAAAATTGCTCATTGGTTAGGAATCGAGTGGGATAACGACGCTTTTGAGGCAGTCACTCATCCACAAAATTCACCCTTTGCTAGTTTAGGTCCTGTTGGAGCACCTCTCGGAAATGATGGGAATTTTTTACGTTCGACAGGTTACAAGCCACGTCCTATTCCCTCTAGTTCTCTGGATGGTTCGCTTCCTTGGCGAGCTGATGGGAAAGGATTTATACCTGAAGTTATTCAATTGGCTCATGAGTTTGGATATGATTAAACTCAATTGTGCAATCTAGGGTAACCATGACCAAATTTCAAGCTGGAAGAACCTGACGAGTGGACGGCTAAAGGCAACGATCACTGGCATCGTGTTACCACGAATTTTGGCGTAGCCGGACATACCAGGAATTAAGAGTTGCTGCTCATCTTTAATTTCTATTAGAACACTAACAACCTGACCTCCACGATCAGGTATGTATTGGGTTTTGTCTCCAGCTTCGTTGATAGCTGTTTGTCCAAACATCTGATCGGTTTTTGCCGTGGGTTCAATAGTCCTGACCTGACCCTTAAATTTACGATTGGGATAGGCTAATAACCGAATTTCTACGGAGCCGGTTTCAGAAAGCTCGTCAATTTGGATTTCTGGAATTTCGACAACTCCAATCAGTTCGCTGTCATCTTCAGCGATCGCAAAAGTACTACCTTGCTCGAGATATTGACCAATTTTGTCATCAAGATTTAGTGTTGTTAGGAAACCATCAAAAGGCATCCGAAGCTTTTGGCGTTCCATCTCTTCAGAGAGAAAGATGACTTCTTGTTGAAGACGTTTGACTGTAGCTTCAGCTTGCTTTATTTCCTGGCGTGCTGCATTGATCTGTTCAGGGTAAGGTCCGCTCAAAATCAAATTCAAATCAGCTTGTCTTTGCTCAACAACTCTTAGACTAGACTGCACATTTTGTTCTTGCTCTCGAACCTCTTGTCTTTGAACTTGAGCTTCTTGGCGACTTTGTTTCAGTTGCCCTTGGGCAATATCAATCTCTTTTTCCACTTCTCGAACCTTACCCTGAGCTAATGCGGCTAGGCGTTGAGCTTCTTCATATTGTTGTAGCGCGATCGCGCCCCCTTCATATAATTCTTCCAGACGCTTTTCTTCTTGTTTGCGAAAACGTGCATCAGTTTTCGCTGTTTCAAGTCGAAGCCAAACAGCTTCAACCTCCTGTTGCGCTGTTGCGAGTTTTTGCAAAGAAACCTGTAACTGTTCCTCTTCAATCTGCTGACGACGCTTTGCAGCTTCCAACTGTTCTTGAGCCTCGCTCAGTGCGGCTTCTGTAACCTGAACTTCCTCAGTTCTAGGTGTTGCCAGGAGCCGAGCTAATTCAGCCTCGCGTTGTTTCAAAAGTGCCTCCTGACCTTCTATTTCTTGTTCATTGGTTAGTAAATCATTCTCCAAATCAACGGACTCAAGCACTGCAATAACAGTACCTGCTTCGAGCCATTCCCCAGTTTCCCCCCTTACAGGAACTTCAACCACTTTGCCAGCTAGATCGGTTTGAATTTCCTGGCTGCGTCGGGGCAAAATCTGAATCGATCCACCTACACTATAGGGATAAGGGAAAAGCAGCACTATTATTCCCCCTAGAGAAAACAACAGGGAACGGCGATGACGGGTGAAAAAACGAGAGGCTCGCTGAGTAACACTTAAGTCTAATGTTTCTGAGTTTGTCGTGTTGTTCGTTTCGGTTTCAATTGGAACAACCGTTGAATTATGATTACGTTGACTATTACGTTCAGGATTACTTGTAGACATATTTCGTTTAATAAATAACAGTACAAAAATAAAAAATATAACAACTCCAGTACCTTGCAATCTGTCTTCTAAAATTATTGCAGAAATGGCGAATATTCCTAGAACCACAAACAGACTAACGAGAACTGTTACAGATCCATAGCTTAGCAAGAAAAGAATATCTTTAGTTCTTAAAGACTGGGGAAACGGTTGGCGGCGTAGAACAAACCTCCATAGTTTATACGATTGCCTTAAAAGGCTAACATCAACAGAGAAATAGGTAACTAACCAACCTAAACCCGTAGAAATATAGTTAATCCAAAAAGGATTGATCTCAACCAATAGCCCAATGCAATTAACCAGGATTAGAGTTTGAGCCCAAGTAGCCAGATTAGTAGCAAAAGTACGGTTGTGATACCAAATAAAAACGCCAATAGCTAAAATGGACGACCTAACCAAGATTGATGTCGCAAAGCTCCAGAGTCTGCCCTGCCTGGGCAAAGTCCAAATTGTGTCCCGATTGATCAGGAGGCGGGGAATTATCCAAAAAAATAAAAAGACTTTCAGATAGCGGATTCTAGCTCCTGAGTAAGCCGCAACGATTCCCTGCAAACCGCGACTCATAAAATTATTAATGATAAGAGTGGGGAGAGAAAGGAATAATTTAGGAACAAACTGAAGTTCATTGGTTACATCCTGCCAAAATAGCTCCCCATGTTGGATTAAGATGCCAAAGGCTAAAAGCATAAGGGGCGCGATCGACCAAGTTAGGAAACGGAAAGGTCTTAGCCATGACGCGATACTAATCAGTAGACGTTCTGGACTCGGAGCTGACCAAACTATAATTCCATAGTTAAAATTGGATTTATTACGTTCCTTTACTTCAAAATTGCTAACAACATCATTGAGAGGTTGGGCTGATTCTATGGTATTAGACAAACCCCCAACTTCTAGTAGACCGTAACCTACTAATTCACGCGCAAAGCGCTTCAGATTATTTTCCGAAACACAGATACGAAATCGTTCTTGGAACTTGGTCGCGATTTGAGATAGCTCTGTTGTTCCATCGAACGCTTGGCAGAGAAAAAATTCCCGTTCATCAAACTCGAAACTCTGACGCGAAATTGGATCTCGAATAATATATCCCATTGATCCATCTGAGTTCTGAATAGACCGAATTATCAAGTCTTTCCGTAACTGGTTGTGAACAAAATCATCCATGATGATTTAAGCATACTGATTTTCTTACTTAGTTTTTGCGGTCATAGTTGTTCATCGTTTTTTTTGGACAACTTGAGGCGTCATGTAACGCTCTCGATATTCAATCGCTTCCTTGATATAGTTAGCTTGCCAACGAAATTCTTCAAGCAAAGCCTGCAACCAAGCCGCAATGTATCGAATCTCAGCAAGTTGTTCCTCCAGTTCTTCATGAGTAGTTGAACCAAACATTTTCGTGAGGTCATCTTCTTCTATCACCTGGATGTGGGCACTTTGGTCAACCGGGTCTAATACATCATCCTGAATATCAACTATCTCCTCTTGTTTACCTATCTTCGCGAGGTAAGCGTTGGTTATGCCTGCATAAGCCTTACGATATCTACGATCCAGCGTCAGGGCTTTGCGAAACATTTCGATCGCTTCATCATATTGCTGACGTTGATGGAAAACCTGTCCCATGCCGAAATATGAAACGACAGAACTAGAATCGAGTCGAGATGCCTCCTGAAAATACTTCAATGCTTCATCCCAATTCTTAAGGTGGCGGTGAACTTCACCCGCAATTATGCAAATCAAAGGGTTCGTCGAATTGACGGCTAAGCCTTGATTGACATATTTTAGAGCTCCTTCATAATTATGCAAACCCATGAGAGCCTGAGCCGCATAGACATATAGTCTACTAGTTTCAGGATTAACATCGATGGCCGCTTTATAAGCCTCTAGAGCTTCTTGGTAGCGTTCTGACCTGAGTAAACTATCACCCTGGAGAATTTTGTTATTGACAAATTCGCCATGTGACCGCTTGACCTTTAGTGTCGATTCCTGAACCATTCTGTTTCCTAATATTATCAAAAATATGAATTAGTTTTATATTATATCACTACGCATACAGGTTAAAACATTAGTTAAATATAAATTATTTTACTATATCATTGGATAAGTTAAAACGCATTTAAATTGGGTATTACCTGTTGCCTGTTGCCTGTTGACTTCCTGCCAAATAATCCTCTAAGGTTAAAGAAATTGCTCAAATCCTTCTTCCATGCCTTCAGGAATAATGTAACGACCTGGAGACTTAATCGCTGTTTGAATGTAGTCAGCTTGCCAGTGGAATTTTTCTAGCAAAGCCTCTAACCAAGCCGTAATATACTGTAGGTCAGCGATTCGCTCTTCAAGGTCTTCATCACTTGTTACATCCAACATTTTCCGCAGTTCTTCTTCCTCTATGAGGGAGATATGGGTACCCCGAGCAATCAAATCAAGCACATCATCCTTGCAAATATCAATTATCCCATCTTCTTGATCCTTTTTAGCAAGATAAGCTTTGGCGAGGCAGGCGTAAGCCTTAGGATATTCCCGATTCAACGTCAGGGCTTTGCGAAACATTCTGATTGCTTCATCATATTGCTGGTCTTTAGAGAAAACTTGTCCCATGCCGAAATATGAAACGACAGAAC
>CAKZMA010000329.1 GCA_937127375.1 uncultured Coleofasciculus sp.
AAACCGTTGTTACCATTGAGATTAGACAAGTCAAAGGTTGCCTCAAAATCCCCCTCAGTATCCACATCCTTGCCAAAGACCACGTAGCTTTCTCCAGCAATGGAATCATTATTGGGGTCAGCAAAGGGAGCGCCGATAATCAGGTCGTCAATGCCATCGCCATTAACATCCCCGGCACTGCTGACAGAAAAACCTGAGTTATCCCGCGAATCAGTTCCTTGCAGGGTAAAGCCATTGCTGCCATCTAGATTAGACAAGTCAAAGGTTGCCTCAAAATCCCCCTCAGTATCCACATCCTTGCCAAAGACCACGTAGCTTTCTCCAGCAATGGAATCATTATTGGGGTCAGCAAAGGGAGCGCCGATAATCAGGTCGTCAATGCCATCGCCATTAACATCCCCGGCACTGCTGACAGAAAAGCCGGAATCGTCAGCCACATTTATTCCCTGAATGACAAAGCCGTTGCTACCATTGAGACTAGACGGGCTTAGGGTTGCCTCAAAGTCACTTGAACCAAACACCACATAGCTTTCTCCAGTCCGGGGGTTATTGGAGTTAGCATCGGGAGCGCCGATAATGATGTCGTCGATGCCATCGCCGTTGATATCCCCAGCACTGCTCACAGAAGTGCCTAAGTTGTCACCCCTATCGTCTTCCTGGAAGACAAAGCCGTTGTCACCAGTGAGATTAGATAGGTCTAGGGTTGCCTCAAAGTCACTTGAGCCAAACACTACATAGCTTTCTCCAACACTAAAGCTATTGGCGTCAGGAAAGGGAGCGCCGATAATCAGGTCGTCAATGCCATCACCATTAATATCTCCAGCATTGCTCACAGAAGTGCCTAATCGCTGATTTCTATCTATCCTGTCACTTTTTTGGAGGACAAAGCCATTGCTGCCATCGAGACTGGAAAGATCTAGGCTGGCATCAAAACCACTGCCACTGCCAAAAACTACATAGCTTTCTCCAGCATCAATTTCACCATTGAGTCCCTCAGCCCGAGGAGCGCCGACAATAATATCGTCAATGCCATCGCCATTGATATCCCCGACACCACTTACAGAAAAGCCGGATTCGTCACCAGTATCGATACCATTAATGACGAAGCCATTACTGCCATTGAGTTCGGATAGATTGATTTCTGCATTAAATACCATGATTCATTACTCCTGATGTTGTGTTGTCAATGTTGTGTTTTGGGTAAGCCTCATACAGACTCAAACTTTCCTCTTAATTGCCCTCTACTGTCTCTGACGCCTCCATTGAAAATGGCTAAAGATGTCAACAGCATAGAGTGAACAAAATTCAGGCAGGGCAAACCTTTGAGGCTAATCGCCTCTAGAATTGTTTAGAGCAAACTTGCATCACGATTTCACGTACAAACCTTCAGGAATAACAGACATCCCTACACAGTAGTACATCAGCACAAGGGCTTAATTTTTTTGTTCAACAATGCTGTAAATGGGGTAGCGACCTACCGATTAGTCGGCGAATCTATAAAAGCCGCGAGAGTAGGCGTCCAATTTAGCCATTAGATCTCCTCTTTTATAGTTTGGCTGTATTTTGAACTCAAACAGAACGCCTAAAATTGGCTGTCCTCAAAAAGGTCTGCACTCAAAAATCAGTTGTATCAACGTTGAACTACAAAATTGACGGGTTTAATAAGCTGTTCGGCATTTAAACCTTAATGTCAATAATGGTGAAATCCTTGTAATGCGAGCATCTTGCTCGCTACTAATACCCAATTTAAATGCATGACAGCTTAATTAGCTGACTTTGGTTTTCCGGTGGACATAGCCCCAGGCGGATTAAATAGTTGGGGAGATTAATTGAGCTTAATTGCATCGTTGATTAGGTCTGACTTCATGAGTTCAGTGGCTGTCTTAGGTTTCATTTTATTCTTAATCCGGGGTCTGTGAAGGGTTGGTGGATGAATTAATTGGCGTAAACTTATAAAATTTTGTCTTCTACCAGAATCCAGAGATATCGCCACAAATCCATAAACAGCGCTGGAACGGCCGATGAAGCGTTTGCCAGAGTTGCCTTTAGGGATGCGCTATGTTCTTTAAGTTTAAAAATTATGTCTGATTAACTGCTGCGTTATCGGCAAATAGAATGAGCGCTTGACTTTTGCTGTCGTTTCAGGTACTCTTTCATTATGGGAAAATGTGTCGTCCTATAAACCCCCATCAACCCTCAACCCGTAGATCCGTAGGGTGGGTTAGGCGGATCAATTCACAAAACAAACTATTTAAATAGATATCCGCCGTAACCCACCAGGTTATGCTTTGCAACAGATAAACTAACCATGAAGGTTTCTCAACACAAGTAATGCATTTCCCCTGAACGATAGTGGGGCGAGTCGAGTTAATTAATGAGTTTCCCCTGAACGATAGTGCAACGACTCGCCCCTACAAGGTTGCCAGGTTACAGAATTACAGAATTACAGGGTTTACAGGATTACAGGACACAGAATACAATAAAATAAATATCAGGTTAGGAATGACCTAAACTTCAAATCCAGAGGGTGCTATGTTGACCATCAATCAAAGCTTACAGCGTCTGATATATGGAAGCGCGATCGCCTCATTCTTCTTTATCCCCTGTAACCCTGTCCTAGCCCAGATTACACCCGATTCCACATTAGGCGCTGAACAATCCTCCATCCTACCCAATGGGGTGGTTATCGATGGAGTAACCGCCGATTTAATTCAGGATGGCGCTAGCCGAGGTTCGGCATTATTTCATAGCTTTTTAGAATTTAATATTAATGAAGGACAACGGGTTTATTTTGCCAACCCTGACGGAATTGAAGCCATTTTTAGTCGCGTAACCGGAACTGATCCCTCGGACATTTTGGGGACATTAGGCGTCAATGGTGCAGCCGATTTAATTTTCATCAATCCCAATGGAATTCTCTTTGGCGAAAATGCCCAACTCGATATTCGGGGTTCCTTTATCGGGAGTACAGCCAATGGGGTAGTATTTGAGAATGGCACAACGTTTAGTGCAACCAATCCAGAAGCGCCGCCATTGTTGACGATTAATTTGACACCAGGATTGCAATATGGGTCAAATCATCCAGGAAGAACTATCACAAATTCTGGTAATTTAGCGGTAGGACAAGATTTGACTCTAGCTAGTGCAGGCAATCTGGATTTACAGGGTCAGTTACAGGCTGGCGGAAAATTGACACTTTTTGCCACAGATACGGTTAAGATGCGCGATAGTGTCGCCAATCCTTTTATCGCCGCCGCCCTGGGTCAATTATTGGTGCAAGGGAATCAAAGTATCGATATTTTTGCTTTGAATCACCCCGATAGTGGCTTGTTCTCCGGTGGGGATATGATACTGCGTTCTGCTAATACTGTAGCAGGTGATGCTCATTATTGGAGTGGTGGCAATTTCCAGATTGAACAGCTTGATGGTTCTCTGGGAAATTTGTTGAGTCCCGATGACCCGATTATTCGTTCCCGTGGGGATGTTCGTTTTAATAGTTATCGCGGTTCCTCACTTCATATTTTAGCTGGGGGACAAGTGAGGATTGGTCAAGTTGAAATTACGGGAACAGAGGCGGGTCAACAAAATGTTGATTATCTGAATGAGGATGTTACCTTATCCAATGGTCAAGTGGTGCGTATTAATGGTAGGGAACGACCGACTCTGGATGTGCGTGCAGGAGTAGAACCAGCAGCGGTTGAACCCCCAGGAGTCACCGGTAAAAATCCGGTTTTTGACGTCTTCAATAGTATTGTTGGCTTTGGCAGTCCTACCCTCACGAATACTCCCACGAATGCGGATATTACAATTGGTAGAGTTTCTATCAATAAGCCTAACAGTCAAGTCTTGATCACAAATCAGTACAAGCCAAATACAGAACTTAGTGGCACTATTCAACTAAAGGATATTTATGTAAACGACAGCGATGGTGCTTTTTTAATAGGCTTTAAGGGGGATGGAGGCGATATTTTTTTAGACTCACGCGGCGATATTAGTATCCCTAATGCTGGTGAGATTGTCACCGATTCCGCTACTGGCGATGCAGGTGATATTACAATGCTGGCTCGCAACTCAATATCTTTATCAGATGACGTTAAAGTCCGCAGTGTTACTAACGGTTCAGGTAGGGGAGGTGATATCAAAATCCAAGCGGGGTCACTGTTTATAACGGATAATGCTCAATTAGTTAACAGTACTTTTGGCACAGGAGATGCAGGAGATGTAAATATTAATGTTACGAATACAATTTTTCTCAGAGACAGCAACATTTTTAGCACTGTAGAAGCTGGAGCAGTAGGCAATGAGGGTGATATTACTATTCAGACAGGATCACTGTCCTTAATAGATGGAAGTCAATTAGCTACTGTAGTTTTTGGGTTGTCTGATCCTCCATCACCAGGAAAGGAAAAAGCAGGAAATATCAGGATTAATGCCCGTGACACTATCACGATTTTGGGTAATGATCTGGACGGAAGACCTAGTGGTATTTTTACCGCATTAGGTTTTGGAGCGGTAGGTATCGCAGGCGATATTGAACTCGAAGCTGACTCGATCAGAATGGATAGTGATGGTGTTTTATGGACTGCCAGTGAGGGACAAGGCGATGCTGGTGATATTAAAATTACCGCTGACTCAATTAGTCTAAATGATGGTTCAAGACTACTGGCTCGCACTTATAGAGAAGGCGATGCTGGTGATGTTGACATTCAAGCCCGCACTCTATCCTTAACAAATGGCTCTAGAATTTATACTGATTCTACATTTAATGATCTTTCGGCTGGAAAAGCCGGGAGTATTCAAATTAATGCAGAAGAATCAGTGACTCTTTCGGGTGTTAGTTCTATCTATGGCTATTCTAGTGGTTTATATGCTGGCAACAGTGATGGCTCCAATGCTCCAGCCGGCGAGATTGAAGTAACTACGGGTACATTTCGCATAACTGATGGTGCAGTTATAGAAAATTCAACATCCAATTCTAGTGATGGCGCTACTGTTACTATTAATTCTGATACCTTAGAACTCACCGGAGGTGGACAAATCCTCGCAGTTACTCATGGTAGTGGCAAAGCAGGTACTATCAACCTTAATGTCACCGATAATGTCACCATCTCAGGTAGCGACTCTACCTATTTCAATCGATGGCTTCAATTTGGTCCCGATATTGTTATCAATGAACCTTTTGCCCGTAACCTTACGGATACCACCCTATTTGCTCCCAGTGGACTTTTCGCCGGTGGCTCGTTTACGGCTAGTGGTTTGACCGGAAACGGCGGCACAATCTCTATTAATGACACCCAACAGCTAACGGTTAGTAATAATGGACAAATTTCCACGGCGGCTTTTGGTACAGCCGATGGGGGAAATGTATCGATTAGGCGTACAGGAGCCATAAATGTTAGCGATAGGGGCATAATTTTTACCGCCGCTTTTGGTAGGGGAAATATTGGAACTTCACCTGATGGTGGTGTTGGTGGTGAACTATTTATTGATACGGAAAGCTTAATTATTCGAGATCAATCACAAGTTTTCAGTGGTACGGGTGGTGCTGGAACTGGAGGAAATTTAACGATAAAAGCCGCAAATTCCGTAGAAGTTATCAATAACAGTTTACTCACGACAGATACAATAAGCAGCGGTAATGCTGGCAATTTAACCATTGAAACCCGAAACTTGACCGTTGGCGATGGTGCGGGGATTTCATCTTCCACTCAAGGTGCTGGACAGGGTGGAATTTTGAGGGTGGATGCTACGGATTTTGTTACTGTAGATAACCGAGGTGTAATTACGACCTATTCGGCTGGTACAGGAGATGCGGGACATCTGGAAATTAATACCGACAAGTTAGAGATTCAAGATGAATCAGTCATTAGCAGTAATACTTTAAGTTCTGGAACGGCAGGAGATTTGACGGTACAAGCTACTGATTCTGTGGAAGTGATTAATGGGAGTCGGCTTTTAGCCGATACTCTAGAATATAGCAGTGGCGATGGCGGAAACTTAACGGTTAAAACTGGTAAATTGAGTATACGAAATAATTCAGAAGTAAGAGCTAGCACGGCTCTTTTCACTCGTGGTCAGGCTGGAACAATCAACGTCGATGCTTCAGATTCTGTAGAAATTAGTGGGAGTAGCGCCTTATTTACCCTGACAGGGGGGTCTGGGCGGGCTGGCGATATGATTATTAATACTGGCAAAGTAATTGCCACCGATGGAGGACGAATCGAAGCCGGGACTTTGGGAATTGCACCAGGGGGAAATTTAACCGTTAATGCCTCTGAGTCTATCGCATTGAGGG
>CAKZMA010000330.1 GCA_937127375.1 uncultured Coleofasciculus sp.
GCTTCACTTTTGAGTCTGGGATTAGCCACAGGTTGTAGCGCTCCCCCAGAAACGGATGATAGTACGACTATCGAGGAAACTGAGCCAGCTAACCCTGATAATGCAGCGACTGAAGATGCCGCTCCTGCTGCAACCGATAAGGCAGTCGAAGAGAAGGGAGACATGGAAAAGGCAACTGAAGATAAAGAAATGTCTGACGAGACGACTGAACCTCAGGCTGAGGATGACTCGACTTCTGAGACTACTCCTTAAGCGTCAGCTACCTAACCTCGTCTCAACGTAAACAATTTTTATCTGTAGGGGCGCACTGACGTGCGCCCTTTGTTGTATAGCACTATGGGAATACGTTAGGACTTTTCTCTGTTGCCTATTGCCTATTGCCTATTGCCTTTTCACCCAATTTTATTGTCCTAACCTCAATGCGTAGTGCTATATGCGGTGTCTGTATTTCAGACTCATCAGCAAACGTCGGCAGCACAAGTTTCCTGAGAATGATGTAAACTTTTGTTAAGACGCGATCAGAGGAACTTAATATGACTACCCAACTCGGCTTTGGCAAAGTCCAACCCAAACAGCAGAAAGCCAAGAAGAATAAAGTCAAACGGACAGCCGCTTCCCGCAAGTATGATGAAATGCAAAAGTCGGGATTACCGGAATTCAATATCTATGTCCGGATTAAGGGAGAGAAAAACTGGTTACCGGCTGGCTCAATGGCAGTGAATCGCAGCAGTCAAATCAACCAGGCGTTATTTGAGCAAGAAGAGGAGTTACTCAAAGGAATATTTCGGCTATTCCCCAAACTACGGAAGCGCCAAAGCGAGTTGGAATATGGTCATCGACTCAAAGAGTTTAAAGACGAACCCATCGTTGTGGCAACTCGTCCCCAAACAACGCCAGGGCATTTGATTCAATCCACCGTCAGCCAAGTCAAAGAACGTTTTTCATCATTACTTCAGCGTAAGTAGGTGATTGGAGAAGAGGGGATTGGAGAAGTTTTGACCTTTCGCTTCGCTCAAAGAGTCTAGTTTTGTGTATATAGGCGCGGGTTTCACTATTATCATTTTTTACCTCACCCAGATTTAACTAAACCTGCCCCGACGTAGAGACGTAGCATGCTACGTCTCTACATCTCAATCCTTGCCCCCTACCACTCAAATTAATCTTCACGATGATAAGGATCACTGACGTCAAAAAATATTCTTGCTAATTATTTAATTTTCGCGCCTCAATGTCTCCTCAGGGAAGCTTCAGGCGTTAGTTTGATACAAGTCGGGCGGCAAGAGCTGCTTGTCTTGTATCACCACTACATGCTGTTTTAGTCTGATTTTGTAACCCGATACGACTCATGATTGCCAATCCAACTATGACTGAGAATCCATTACGCCGTGAAAAGGGACTCCCCCCTTTTGACCAGATTGAGCCAAACCATATTGTGCCTGCGATGACGCAGCTACTCGCTGAACTTGAGCAGGAATTAGCCGCCCTAGAGGAGGGGGTAACACCAACCTGGGACGGTTTAGTCGAACCCCTAGAAACATTGACAGAACGCCTCAGGTGGAGTTGGAGCATCGTGAGTCATTTGATGGGGGTGAAAAATAGTCCCGAACTGCGTGAGGCTTACGAAACGGTTCAGCCCAAAGTCGTCCAATTCATCAACACCCTTAACCAAAGCCAACCCTTATACAAAGCCTTCAAAGCCTTGCAGGATGGAGATGAATGGCGTAACTTAGAGCCAGCCCAAAAACGCATCGTCGAAGCTGCCATTCGAGATGCTGAACTCTCTGGAGTAGGACTTGAAGGAGAAGTGCGATCGCGCTTCAATCAAATTCAGATGGAGTTGGCGGAACTATCCACAAAGTTCTCTAACCATGTCCTAGATGCAACCAAGGCATTTAGCATGACCCTAACCAGTTCAGACGAGGTAGAGGGTTTACCTCCTAGCTTAAAGAGTTTAGCGGCTCAAGCCGCCCGCGCCGCCGGGGAAGAAAAGGCGACTCCGGAAGAGGGTCCTTGGCGGATCACCCTGGACTATCCCAGTTACATCCCCTTCATGCAGCACAGTACCCGTCGAGATTTGCGGGAGAAACTCTATAAAGCCTTTGTCAGCCGCGCCTCTTCTGGGGAGTTGGATAACAGTCCCCTGATTGAGCGGATTTTAGAACTGCGTCAAGAAAAATCCAAGCTGCTAGGGTTTAGCAGTTATGCTGAATTAAGCCTTGCCAGCAAAATGGCACCGAATGTTGAGGCGGTGGAGGGATTACTGGAAGAACTGCGTGGCGCTAGTTACGATGCTGCCGTTAAAGATTTAGAGGCGTTGAAAGCGTTTGCGGCGGCTAAAGGTGTCCCCGAAGCCAGCGATTTAAAACACTGGGACATCAGTTTTTGGTCAGAACGTCAACGGGAAGAAAAGTTTGCCTTCAGTGCTGAGGAATTGCGTCCTTATTTTCCGTTACCTCAAGTGCTGGATGGCTTGTTTGGCTTAATTAAGCGGCTATTTGGGGTAACCATTACGCCTGCGGATGGACAAGCCCCGGTTTGGCATGAAGATGTCCGCTATTTCCAAGTCGCCGATGAAACAGGAAGTGCGATCGCATTCTTCTATTTAGATCCCTACAGTCGTCCCGCTGAGAAGCGTGGGGGGGCTTGGATGGACGATTGTGTGGGGCGTGCCAAACTCACGGAAGCCGGGACAACAACAACCCGCTTACCTGTTGCCTATTTAATTTGCAACCAAACGCCACCGATTGATGGTAAACCCAGTTTAATGACCTTTGGTGAAGTCGAAACCCTATTCCATGAGTTTGGTCACGGGTTGCAACACATGCTCACCCGAGTGGATTATGCTGGGGCAGCCGGAATTAATAATGTGGAATGGGATGCGGTGGAATTGCCCAGCCAGTTTATGGAAAACTGGTGTTACGATCGCCCCACGCTGATGGGAATGGCGAAGCACTACGAAACCGGGGAATCCCTGCCAGAACATTATTATCAGAAACTCTTGGCAGCCCGGACTTACATGAGTGGTAGTGCCATGTTACGGCAATTGCACTTTAGTTTGGTGGACATCGAATTGCACCACCGTTATCAGCCCGGTGGGGAGGAAAGTCCCAGTGATGTCCGTCATCGGATTGCCAAAACCACTACCGTGTTACAACCTTTACCCGAAGATTCCTTCCTCTGTGCCTTTTCCCATATCTTTGCGGGCGGGTATGCGGCTGGGTATTACAGTTACAAATGGGCAGAAGTCCTGAGTGCGGATGCCTTTGCTGCCTTTGAGGAGGTTGGTTTAGACAATGAAACCGCCGTGGCGGATACAGGAAAGCGGTATCGGGATACAGTGCTGGCATTAGGCGGTGGTATACCACCCATGGAGGTATTCAAGCAATTCCGAGGACGAGAACCGAGTACGGAACCCTTACTGCGCCATAGTGGATTAGTAGAGGCGTCTTAGGGAATTGAGCTTTGTGCGATCGCGAAATTACCCTGTAGGGGCGACCCGCTGGCATTAATCAAAAATTCCATTCCACTCAATTGGATCGGGTCGCCCTCTACTCAACCGCTTAGGTAAAAAAGACTTGAAGTGATTCATAGTGTACCTAATCATTAACAAAATTAGCAATAACTGGGAAATGATCAGAGGGAAAAATTCCTTGCCATTTCCTATTATCAACCGTCACAGTTTCTCGTCTCAGGCGACTATCGTAATAAATCGTATCAACAGCCGCAAACGCCTCACCTGTAAACCCATGAATACTCTGCTGTTTTTCCAATTCAACACCCGCCAAAGCATCATGGAGAATCATAGAATTCGTTGATGAATCAGATAAGATTTCCCGTGGCAAGCTATCGGGTTCAGCGTTAAAATCACCTGTAAGAAAGAGATAGGTCGTGTCAGGATTGCAGTGAATCATGCGATCGCGGATTAGTCTTGCCCCCAGTTCCCGTGCTTTGGCACTGGTATAATCCAGATGGGTATTAAAACAGGTGATTGTTTGAGACACCTGCGCTACACTAAAGACTGCCCAGGTTGCCATTCGCGGTACAGGATTTCCCCACTCAGGACTGATACTCCCAGCAATATCAGGCGTATCGCTTAAGTAAAAATCGCTACTATCTAGGCATTTAAGACGGTCTTGGTTATAGAAAATCGCACAATGTTCTCCTGTCCCTGTACCTGTGCGATCGCCCCCAATACTTTGATAATTCGGTAAACGGCGATGTAAGTCAAGTAGCTGGTGGGCTTTGCCTTCTTGGGTGCCAATGATATCTGGATGATACTCCTGAATCAGCGCCGCGATCGCATCACGCCGAATCCTCCAATCCTGGTTATCGGGATCTGGCTTATCGTAACGGATATTGAACGTTATGATTCTAATGTTCATAGGTGATTCGTCTTTTGTCATTTTTCATACTCAAGGAAGCGAGAAGCAAGCTACATAATTTGTTCCCTGTTCTCTATTGCCTATTGCCTATTGCCTATTCCCTATTTCCTTTCCTCATTCCTATGTTCATAACTCAAATCGAATCATTATATAACATTTAGTTAACTTATAGTTAAGGCAAGGTTAAGTGTTTGTTAATATAATGGAAAGTAAGAGATTATGAGACAGGAGGCTAAGATATGGCACAGTCCACATCATCCGATTCCGCACAGGTCAGTAAACAAAACTTTCTTTACCCTAGATGCCGCTATTACGGCAAGTTTACCCCAGAGGATCTAGCCTTTAATGCCAACTTGCAAGAGTTTGCCCAGAAAGTGTCCTATATTTCTGCCCTAGAAACTGGCGGTAAGATTTCCTCTGAACGAGCCTATGAGCAAGTACAGTCATTGTGGAAGCAGTTGAAATATAGTAAGGAATCCTTGGGCATTGGTCAAGCTAACCCCCCCAAAACCTAATAGATTTTGTATAAGACGGTCGTTTGAGAAAAACTGTGACACACAATGCTGCAATTTTAGTCATTGAAGATGAAGAAATTTTGCGGGACATTATCCTTAATGTCTTACAAGAAAAAGGGTATCAGGCAATTGGTACTGGGGATTCTCGCAGGGGCTTACTCTTAGCAAAAGAGTTAGTCCCTGATTTGATTTTGTGCGATATTCGGATGCCAAAGTTAGATGGGTATGAAGTTCTCAAAGCTTTACGTCAAGATTCCAAGACTAGGACTATACCCTTTATCTTTATTTCAGCAGAAAAAAGCCAAGTTGTTAGGAACCGAGGGCAACAGTGTGGGGCAAATGGTTATCTTGCAAAACCTTTTACAACCGATGAACTTTTAATGGTAATCGCTAATCATATTAACTTTTATCAGTAAACGATAATTCTTTTATGTCTATATTTATTGCCGATAACACCGATTTATAATTACGAATCAGGGCGGGTTTTGTTGCTTATTTATTGGCAGATAGGGGGAATTGTGTTGTTCATTTATCGGTGGGGAGGGCGGGCGCAAGTTGTTCATTTATCGGTGACAAGTTAAGTTAGTGGCTAAACCCGCCCCTACAATGGATCAGGATCTACACTGCGTAGTAGTGCTGGCAAAATGTCTACCAGAAACAATGAACCGACGCAAGAAACGCTACTCGCTGAGATTTCTAATCCGGAATATTCGTCAATCGCTTTCAGTATTCCGCTATAGTGGACGCGCCTTGAGGTTAGTGTGGACAACCAGTCACAGACTAACGCTGGTGCTAGCAATTTTAACCGTTATCGCGGGATTATTACCTGCCGCGATCGCATACTTGGGCAAGTTGATTGTAGATACCGTGGTATTGGCGTCTCAGTCAGGGTTAGCCGCCCATCGGTGGCTAGCGTTAGGCTATGTCGGATTAGAAGCGATCGCGGTTATGATACTGGCAGGAAGTCAGCGCGGTCAAACCGTTTGCCAGTCGCTATTGCGGGTATTATTAGCCCAACGGGTCAATGTGTTAATTCTAGAAAAAGCCTTAACCTTAGACTTACCCCACTTCGAGGACTCCGAATTTTACGACAAAATGACCCAGGCGCGGCGAGAAGCCTCCAGTCGCCCTCTGGCGCTAGTGACGCGAACGTTTGGACTGGTTCGGGATAGTTTGTCGTTACTCACCTTTGGCGGATTACTGCTGCAATTCTCAACTTGGGCGGTAGCCATATTAATCATCGCCGCCATTCCTCCCTTTATCGCCGAAACGCGCTTTGCTGGCGTCGCCTTTCGCTTATTCCGGTGGCGTTCCCCAGAAACCCGCCAGCAGCATTACTTGGAAACCTTAATTGCCAGAGAAGATTACGCCAAGGAAATTCAGCTATACCAGCTTGGCGCAACCATGCTACAACGCTACAGCGACACCTTCAGACGCCTTTACCGGGAAGATAGAGATTTGACCGTTCGTCGGGGATTTTGGGGTTACTTGTTAGGGTTGCTGAGTACGCTGACATTTTATGGGGCGTATGCTTGGATTGTTATCGAAACCATCTTTGGTCGGATTTCCTTGGGTGAGATGACCATGTATTTAACCATATTTCGCCAAGGACAATCTACATTTTCCGCCATACTCACCTCGATTGGCGGTATGTATGAAGATAATCTCTATATTTCCAACCTCTACGAATTTCTAGAACAAGAGGTTACTCAATACCATGGGACAGCCACTCAGGGGATAAAACCAGGGGATGGGATTCGGTTTGATAAGGTGTTTTTTACCTATCCTGGAAGTCAAAATCCTGCACTTAAAGGGATTGACTTACACCTTAAACCGGGAGAAAAGTTAGCCATTGTTGGCGAAAATGGGTCAGGAAAGACAACGTTAATTAAATTATTAACTCGTCTCTATACGCCAGATTCGGGGCGCATTTTGTTAGATGGGTTAGATTTACAGGAATGGGATATGGATACACTACGCCGTCGGATTGGGGTAATATTCCAGAACTTTGTCCGCTATCAATTTACCGTAGGCGAGAATGTTGGCGTCGGCGATGTAGACTATTTGCAAGACCAAACCCGCTGGGAAAATGCAGCAGAGAAAGGCATGGCGAAGCCGTTTATTGAGTCAATGCCAGACGGATTTAGCACCCAGTTAGGGCGATGGTTTAAAGGGGGACAGGAACTCTCTGGGGGTCAATGGCAGAAAATAGCCCTATCTCGTGCTTTTATGCGAACAGGTGCAGATATTTTAGTCTTAGATGAACCCACAGCCGCTATGGATGCAGAGGCGGAGGTACGAGTCTTTGACCACTTCCGCACGATTACCCAGAATCAAATGGTGGTGTTAATTTCTCATCGTTTCTCCACAGTACGAATGGCAGATAAAATTGTGGTGATGGCGGGGGGAGAAATCATTGAACAGGGAACTCATGAGGAATTAGTGGAACTTGGTGGACGTTATGCGCGGTTATTTGCGCTACAGGCGGCGGGATATCAATAGTTAATTTATCGGTGGGGAGGGCGGGTTTTGTTGTTCATTGATTGGTGATGCATTCAATTTAATCCCTAAACCCGCCCCTACAAATGATCGATG
>CAKZMA010000331.1 GCA_937127375.1 uncultured Coleofasciculus sp.
TCTATTCCATTTAAAGCCACAGTCCAAACACAAGCAATTAAGCTTATTTTGAACCCCGCGATCGCGTCCTAACAGCCCACCTTAACCGAGTGGGTTTTTTCATGTTTAGTTGAATGTACGTCACTTTGAGGCAGATTTCAAAAAACACGCCGTAAACCCGCTCACCGTAAGGGTTAGACCCTCTGCCACCTTCGCCTATTCTTCTTATATAAACTACCGGAAGGTGGCAGACAGTAGTCAACCACCCATGGGCGTGATAGGCTGAATTAATGCTGATAATCGCCTCCCCTACCCCCACCCCGATAACGCGCTTGTTGTGGCGTGGGGACTCTGTGTGGAGAGAAGATTACAACAAGAATCAACCCCGTGACAGTCGTGGGCGATGGTCATCTGGTGGGGGAGGCGGCGGCAAGAAATCTGGTGGCGGTGGTGGTGGACTAGCCAGCAAGAAGGTGGCTGAGCTTCAGGAGATAGCCAAAGCTGAGGGTGTTGACCCGGATACCCTGTCCCACAAGCGCCGGAAAAGCGTATTAGCGGCGGCAATAGAGGCTAAGCGCAAAGGTAAAGACCTCCGAGAAGCTGGATTACTCAAGCCAACTAAAACTAAGGGTGGCTTGAGGGGGCAGAGCAAGAAAAAGCCAAAGCCAAAGCCAAAAGATCAGAGCAAGAAAAAGTTAGCAGAACTTCAAGAAAAAGCAAATAATATCAAACCCTGGAAAGATGCAGAATATAACGGCTCAGACAACAACAGTAACAAAAAAAGAAAGGATCGTCAGGAAGCATTAATTAATGCCCCGTCAGCACCTCCTAAACTTAAAAAATTATCTCAGACAGAAAATGAAGAGTTAGATAATTATAACAATATTTTAATGGCAAACATGGAGGCAGAACGAACATCAAGACCAGAAATGAAAAATTTTATGAATGCAATTGGGATGAAGGCTCATGATCAGGCGTCAGTAGCGTCTAGAAGTTTAGCCTTAAATGATTACAACAAGCAAACACAACCTCCCATAGACAAGCTTGATCGTGAGCTTAGGTTAGGCGGTGGGTACGCGCTAGGCTACGCCGGACAAATTGGAGGAAGATATGGACAACTCTATAACAGAAGAGTGGCGGAAAGCTTAGAGAAACTACCGAATAAGAATATAGTACACATAGCGTCTAGGAGCTATTACACTCAATCACCAAGAATAGGAGAACCCCTCCAAACTAAATACTTAGCAGACAGAACGCCTACGGTTCTTGTTGCTGAGTTAAAACGGAGGAAACTTCTGGACGTAGACAACCCAGGAGTTTCGGTAAACGTCTCTCGCCAAAGGTTACGTAATCCGGAAGATCTAAAAGGTGTGACTGATAACTGGATTAAATGACCGGAAACCTGGGTCTAACTGTACAAAACTGCAAAAACCGTACACAATGGGTGTGTTGTCACTCAACATCGAGAACACAGCCCATCACTATGGGGAGCTATATAGTGTAGACCACCAAGCCCCCCGCGATCGCGCCCTAACAGCCCACCTTAACCGAGTGGGTTTTTTCATGTTTAGTTGAATGTACGTCACTTTGAGGCAGATTTCAAAAAACACGCCGTAAACCCGCTCACCGTAAGGGTTAGACCCTCTGCCACCTTCGCCTATTCTTCTTATATAAACTACCGGAAGGTGGCAAGAATGGGAAAGGCAAACACTATGGTCAAAAATATAGTGCTGTGTTAGTGTGGGTGTAAAGTAAAAGGAAATACCATGACAACGAAATTACAAGGCAACTTGTTTGGTGATGCTACGCCAATAGATGAACATGTGAACCGAAACACAGTAGAATCCCACTACCAGCGCTACTGGGAAAAATGCCAGTCTCAGCTTAGCGAAGGTTATGTTAATACAATCAGCTATGGGGGTGGACGCAATTCAACCGCAGCCGCCATTCTCTTAGCGAAGGAGCAGGCATCGGGCGGGGAACTTATTGACGGCATTGTTTTTGCTGATACGGGCGCTGAGAAGCCAGAAACGTATGATTACATCCAGGTATTTGATGCCTGGTTAAGAAAGGAAATAGGCATTGGAATTACATTGACCCGCAACTTTGACAAGCAAAATCGCTTTACTACTTTGGTAGAAGAATGTCAATATTACGGGAATATGCCTAGCCGAGCCTATGGGAGGGGAAGTTGTTCTGCGAATTGGAAAATTAGCCCACTTTTAAAAAAGTCGGCTGAACTTGCCAAAGAACGCGGTGTTGTCAATGTTGTCGCAAACATTGGCATCCACTATGGCGAGATGAGTCGGCTGATTGGAAAGAATAGCCAACTGAAGTCGTTGAGCCGTTGTGCTTACGGCGTGACTCATTGGAATCGCTACCCGTTGATTGAGCGTAAGCTAAACCAGGCTGCATGTGTGGCAATTATTCAATCGGTTGGGCTTCCCATGCCGCCTAAATCAGCATGCTATATTTGCCCTCATTCTACGGTAAGTGATGTTAATGATCTTCGCATTAAGCATCCAGCGCTATACGAGATCGCTTGTAGTATCGAAAAAGTCGGCATGTTGGTGATGCGGAAGAAATCTTACAAAGGCATGGGAGGACGGGGCAAATTCTCCTTTCAGGAAGTAGGAAACGTGACACCATTAGAACAGTGGGCATCTGAAGTGAAGGCATCTAATCAAAGCTGTAACTGTATAGACGATTTTTGATTTTTGGCAAAATTTGACGCACAAACGCTAAAATGTAGCAGCTTACGTTAGATTCACCTTTTGATCCGCCCATCTGGGTGGATTTTTTGATCGTGCTAGCCATTGTTGTGTTCTTGGTACTCTCGACACTCTCGACATGGAACGCTAGGATGCACAGCGCATTTTAAATGTTCAGGATAACCAGAATAATAAAGGCAATGGACATTTACCCATGGGCGCTGATGGGCATTTAGTTCTCTTTGCATTATCTTGATAGCCAGTGTTGTAGGTATTTGATTATTGGCAAATTCGTAAATAATACTGTGTGGTCTTTCACCTGTAAAAACCTCTAATTGCTCTGCCAAGTCTTGTATGATCTGAAGCATTTCCGGTGTTGGCTGCACGTAGTGGGCGCGTTGAACCCCACAAAACTCCTTTAAAGCCTTTTTAAGACGCTCTTGCATCTCTTTTTTGTGCATCCTCACATAGGCTTGATGCATGTCTGTAAAAGTTGTTGTCATCTTTTAATCCCCTTAATTAGTCCCGCACCAGTCAAGGCGGCAAAAAACCCATATATAAACGCATCCCCTAAGTTTGTAGATCGCCCTAACTTTTCTTTGGTCTTCTTTTTGTCTTCAATTTTAATCTTACCTGTTGGTTGATATTCATAGCAAGTCCGAGCTAAATCCTCTTTTAATTCCTCCTCATAAATACCCAACGGAGCAATCATTACCTCCCCCCGCTCCAAGGCTTGCCGAACTACCCAGAATTGTTCAGCCTTGAGGTTGGCGTACTGATCTGGATCAGAAGCCGCCTTGCCCCAATGTATGCCTGTCGCAAATACTCCAGCCTGCTTTAGTACGTACAATGCTCCCGCCCCTACCCCGATCTTGTCTACGGCTACCGCGCCTTTACCGTGGGTTGCCATAGCCTCCAATACCATGGCGGCGGCTCTACCTGTATCGAGTTCATCTCCAATTGTCGGCTGATGCTTAACCTCGATGCAAACATTCTTTTGCCAATGGCTTAGGGCGTGTGGGTCGCCCCCATCGCCAACATCTAGCCCATAGCGATGCTTGGCAAGTTTTAGCCGCGCCGCCAACTCTTCTGGGTGGTGCTGTGCCATCTCGTCATATTTTGCCCGTGCCATTATAAAATAGCGGCGCGGAATAATACTGAAGTCACTATCGAGCGGAAATTCGCCCTCGACCCGTGATACCCAAAAAGCACTTCCCTCACCCTCTGGTCTGGCAGTATTCTCGATCCATTTGACTGAAATCGCACCACGAATTTCTACAGCTCCGCATTGCTCTAGGTGCGATCGCATCGCCTCAAGCGCAGGCTCTCCCCAGTCTTTCCGATCAAGTACAGTCTTGCCATCTTCCCCAAACAAGTAGGGGCGTAACTCTTTCTTGATCCGATGGATACCGTCAGAATCTTGCTGATATGCCCACGCCACATTTGGGTGAGTCCAGGCGGCTACAGTAATACTGTTTTTGTTGCACTCAGCCTCAAACGGTGTCCCGGCTGCAATCGGGTTGCCTACTCGCAGAATCTTGTTATCATCCCCGGTAAGACAAGCTTTAGCAGCGTCAGAGATATCCTTGGTAATGCCGCAAGCTTCGTCCAAGATCAATAGCATCCTTGGCTTGTGTATCCCTTGAAACGAATTGCTATCGTTGCTCCGGGCGGTAAACCCGAATGCTCTCCAATTCTCAGATAACCGTAAAAACGTCTGTCCTAATTCCCCTCCCAGTTTCTCGTGATTCGCGCCGTGGGTTAGTCGAATCTCCCCCCACAGCAACTCGATTACCTGACGTTTGGTTGGCGCGGTCGTGACGCATAGCCCCCCCCAAGCGAACACACACCACAATGCCAATAATGCGGAGGTCTTGGTTTTGCCAATACCGTGGCATGATTTAACGTTGCAATCGGTGTTTTCAACCACCGATCTCATAATCTGTTTTTGTTCATCTGTCAGAAATTGAATCCCTAAGACTTCCAATGTAAAGCCGATAGGGTCATATTCATATTTTCTAAAGGGAACCTCTGTAGCTTCGATCGCCTCTAGTTCAGCCTGTTTTTTTGCCTTGTACTTGGCTGTCGGCTTGTAGGCTCGATTCTTTAAGCGCTTAGGTCGTTCCTTGACAAACGGCATGGACAAAAAAGTCAGTCATACAGACTGACTCACTGGGGTGTTACTACTTAAGTTTAACCAAAAGCCAACTCTAACTGCTGCTGTTTCTGCTCAACAGGCAAACAACGAGGAGACAGCCACAACCTTTCCTTGCTGGAGTTTTCTCTACCTTGTTTATTCCCCACATTTGAGTATCCCCCATTCGCTTTCCAGGCGTAAGTTGTCCAATTATCAGGAATTTTATGCTCCCCTTCATACCCACACAATATGATTCTTAGTTTAGGGTTATCGCCGTTAGCAAATGCCCATTTTGCGGCACGGAATGCGACTGCTTGGCTGTCGTTTCTACCATATACAACCGCCCTATCCGCGCTATATGGCGGATCTAAAAATACTCCAGTTAGCCCTTGACCAAAGGTTACTGACTTGCCTAACACCCGCTCAAAGTCACCGCAGCACACTCGAACTTTTCTGAATCGTTTTGACAAATATTTGAGGTACTCAATTAAGGAGTCATTTGATTTACGATGGACTCCTTTTCCCGAATCCGCCAAATGGGGCAACCCCAAATGGAGCAACTTACGATGGATTCCTTTGCCCCCATTCCCCAAATGGGGTAAACTACGGTAGTGAACTCTAGGATCACAAAAACCAGTGCCAATCCAAGCATTGATTCCCCACACCCACCATCCGGCTTGCTTGGCGTCGTAAAAGTCTGGATCGACTTGCATTTGGTTAGCAAATTCAGATTCATCGCTGTAGGTGCGGGTAATTAACCATCTGTTTCTCGCCCCTAAATCGATTTCAGATACAGGGTAATCCGCCCAAAATGCGACCGACTCTGGATCGGTCTTAATCGCTCTCCAAAAATTTGCTAAGTTGCAATCAATGTCGTTAACGGTTTCCGTATGTCTTATTGGATTGTAGTCGGGGCGCATCAGCATAACCGCGCCCCCACCGAAAAACGGCTCAACGTAGTTAATACAATCTCCGAATGCTTTCCAGGCGACATCCGAGATCGTTTTTTTGCCGCCAAACCAAGGGTAAGGCAATTTATCAAGCATAGAGTTAATGAGTGACGCTATTTTTTCAGATTATCCCATTTTGTCTCAGTAATGCCGCATTCATTCGTGTTACATGATAGGGCGGCGGCGCGGTAGAGGATGCCTCGCAAACCCTGACCAAACACCCTTTGTTGTCTCCTCCTAAGGCAAACTGAAAATGATTCTCTGAGACGTACTTTTTAGAGTCATCAACTAGAATGCCACCTTTGACTAAGGCATCCTCGATCGCGCCGCCAAGATTGTTGACATCCCCGGTGGATTGACGAAAAAACCACCCATACAGGCTAACGGGGTACTGATCGATGATTACCTTGTTGTACCGGGCTTGTTTCTGTAGGCTTGCGATCGCGTCTTTTTGCCATTTTCGATAATTTGCTGGGAGCGTCGTGATCGTTTTTCCCCCGCGCCTAAACGTGCGCCCCCGTTTTTTGGGGACGATCTTCCCTTCTATCCAAAACTCAGCCAATATCAGTAATTGACCGGGTGACTGAGGAACCAGTTTTTGCATGAAAAAATAAGAGAGTCCCTGACTTTAGGGTTTACCGTTACATAATACCTATGCAAGTCTAGGCAGAAATATTCATGTCTAGGCTTGCT
>CAKZMA010000332.1 GCA_937127375.1 uncultured Coleofasciculus sp.
ACGGTTAATCCTTGCTCCTGAAGTAAATTCAGAATTTCTTGGGCATTCTCGCGACTACTAAATAATCCCACTTGCATCATTAATTTCCCATTATAAGATGTACGAAATGCTCCAGGAATTAGCGATCGCACTCTGGTTTGCTGATCGTCAGTTGCGGCGGCGACTAATACCCGATAACGCCCTTCCGGTGCGGTTTCAGGGGGCGGTTCATCGGGGGTGGCGGATGGGTTGTTGCTACTGAGTACAGGAATAGAATCCCGGCTGGGTAACTCTTGTGCATTAACTGTGATATCTCCCATTTCGGCTTCAGGTGTCGAGGTGGCTGGTGTGGATGTATCAGGTATCGCCGTCTCGGTTGGCGAGGGAACGGAAATATCGATGATCCGGGGAACGGTGGCGGCTGGTGTCGCTGGGTTAGTTGGGTTCTGTTGAGACTGGAGACTGGAGGGAACCGGAAAAGACGCAGCGGAAATGGGAGAGGTTGAGGAAGATGCGCCTGTCTGATCTCCGGCGGCGGGTTGAGTCTCAGTTGATTCTGAGGGATTCGCCACTGATAGGGAGATGTTTCTCCAGTCTGAGGGAAACGTGGTGGGAAGTGTTTCTAACTGGGAGATAATTGTCTCCGGTTCAATGATGGGGGAAACACTTTCGGGAGTCGGGGAAGGATTCGCGGTGGTTTCAACAGGTTCAGATACCGATTCGGTTTCGGGAATACTCGTAGTCGTGGGAGATTCAACCGAGGTTGAAGGACTGTTGCGATCGGCGCTTCGCAGGGGTACTTCGCGATCGCGACTTAATTCCAAAGTAGCGTTTTCCCGGTCAATAAACACATTTTCCCGCACATCTGCCTGTAATGTCCCCGCCACGAGAATACCATCACCACCATTGTTATAAAAGTAATTGCTGCGAATGGTTGGCGCACTATTTCCCTTAATCACAATTCCGGCGCTGGTATTTTCTGTAAATGTATTATCCACGACTACGGGGGAACTGGATTCAATCCATAACCCATAGCCTTGAGGATTGGGATTAGTAATCGTCACACCGGTTACTGTGGCGGGGTTTGCAGCCAGAATGGTAATATTCTGCTGGGCGGCGGTGGGACTCTCGAACAGTCCCCCCCCTTGGATGATAATATTCTCCCCTCTGGTTCGGGGATTCCCTTGCAACGTGACGCCATCGGGCAAAATTAAGGGAAAGGTTTCACCGGTTTGGAAACCATAGATACCAGGCGCTAATACAATTACGGTATTCGGTAGCGCGACTTGTAAGGCTTTGGCAATGGTTTTGAACGGGGAATCCATATTACCATTACCATTAATATCATCCCCAGTTATGGGGTTGACCAATAACACTTGGGTGTCTTGCTGATTTTGGGCAACAAGTCGCTGGGGAGTCGGGCTTAACTGTGCTACAGCTTTTGGTAAACCTTGAGGAGTCAGGGTTAGACAGCCGATAGAAATCACTGCGATCGCGCTTATCCTAAACCGGATTGGGCGTAGGTGGTGGAACCATTGAATTGGGTAAGGCTTAACCATCTCCTGGGGTATGAATCTGAAGCTATGTTTTGAGTGTACTGTACTCAGTTGCCCTAGAATAGCGAATCGGCAACTGTTCGACAATTATTAAAATTTTCCACAGTTATGAACTACTCCAGATTCAGTCAACCCTTAAAAGCCATCATCCTGTTAGGATAAAAAATCATGTGGAGCAGTTGGCGATGAGTGGGTACAACGGTTGGATAGGGCAAGAACCAGCAGTTTGCCGGATTTTAGATGCGAATTTAGACCGAGCCAGAGAAGGCTTACGGATTATCGAAGAGTGGTGTCGCTTTGGTCTAAATAGCGTGCAGATGGCGAGTGAATGCAAACAGATGCGCCAAGAACTTGCCCGTTGGCACAGTCGAGAGATTCGCGCCGAACGGGATACGCCTGGTGATTTGGGGACAGAACTCTCTCATCCCCAGGAAGAACAACGCACCAATATCCAACAAGTTTTGCAAGCTAACCTGTGTCGGGTTCAGGAAGCCTTACGGGTACTAGAAGAATATGGTAAGCTTTGTAGTCCCACTATGGGAGCCGCTTGCAAACAAATGCGTTATCGGGTCTATACCCTCGAGAGTCAGTTGCTCATCTACCACCGCTATCAACTGCTGAAGCGATCGCAGCTTTATTTAGTTACCTCACCCTCAGACCAACTCTTGCCCACCGTAGAAGCGGCGCTACAAGGAGGACTGACGTTAGTTCAGTATCGGGAAAAGGGGGCTGACGATTTAGGCAGACTCGCTCAAGCCCAGAAACTGCGCCAAATGTGCCACCATTACGGGGCATTATTTATTATGAACGATCGCGTGGATTTAGCTCTAGCGATCGATGCCGATGGCGTTCATTTAGGACAGCAGGATATGCCCATTGCTGTCGCCAGAAAACTCCTGGGACCTCATCGAATTATTGGTCGCTCTACCACAAATTCCGACGAAATGCAACGGGCAATTACAGAAGGCGCGGATTATATTGGCGTTGGACCTATTTATGAAACCCCAACCAAAGTGGGCAAAACAGCGGCGGGGTTAGACTATGTACAGTATGCGGCGCAACAGGCATCAGTTCCTTGGTTTGCGATCGGTGGCATTGATCCGAATAATATTCATGAGGTCTTAGGGGCGGGAGCGAAACGAGTCGCGATCGTGCGTGCGATTATGCAAGCAGAACAACCGACACTGGTAACCCAGTATTTTCTCTCTCAACTCACCCAAAACCAGAACCTGCGTCGTATTGAAGCTGGTACTCCTCAATCATGACCAACAATAGTAATCAAATTACTCTACAAGTGAATGGTGAATCCCGTACCTGTGCGGCTGACACCAAATTGCCTCAGCTTTTAGAACAGCTTGACTTAAATCCACGCTTAGTGGCGGTTGAGTACAATGGCGAGATTCTTCACCGCCAGTTTTGGTCCGATACTCAGATGAAGGAAGGGGATCAGTTGGAAGTGGTGACGATTGTTGGTGGCGGGTAGGAGAGCAGGGGGAGCAGGGGAAGCAGGGGAAGCAGAGGGAGCAGGGGAAGCAGAGGGAGCAGGGGAAGCAGAGGGAGCAGGGGAAGCAGGGGACGAATGGCGAATGACGTAGCTTGCTTCTCGCGAAGGGAGTATAACGAATGACAAATGACGAATGACAAATGACAAATGACGAATCGGTAATCTCCACTCTTGGGATGTTTCAGCTCATGAAGGAGAGCGATACAGTGGAAGAGTAGTCAGTAATCCCACCCAGCTTGAGGTGAGTTGTTTCCCTTGGTTCAGACTGATGAGGGTAAAAATTGTTCATGGCTGATGTCAGCCGTTGGAAACTCACCTGAGTTGGAATAATCCTAATTAACGTATGCGTAACCATCTTTTTTCCAAGATCAAACCCTTTTTAAAGTCTCTGCTTGTTGTTGGTCTCATTTTTACCTTAGTCCTCGGAAATGCCAGTGACGCTTTAGCCGCTCGTAGTGGTGGGAGAATTGGAGGCGGTTCCTTCCGCGCTCCCAGTCGTACCTATTCTCGCCCTGGTGGGGGGTATCGCGGTGGCGGTGGCGGTTATGGATATGGTGGGAGAGGAATTGGCTTTCCGTTTCTCTTACCCTTCTTCGGCTTCGGTGGCGTGGGGAGTCTGTTCGGAATTCTGATCTTTTTTGCGATCGCGAATTTCTTGGTGCAGTCTTTCCGTCGTTTGGGTGAAGGAGGCGGAAATGATGTCCCTAGCACGATCAATCCCAAGGTTTCCGTGGGACGCTTGCAAGTGGGTTTACTTGCTAGTGCGCGTAATCTTCAGCATGAACTTGACGAGTTAGCTCAACAAGCGAATACCGATTCACCTCAAGGACGAGCGCAAGTGCTGCAAGAGTCTACTTTAGCCTTACTTCGTCATCCAGAATACTGGGTGTATGGTGCAACCCAATCCCAGCAAATTGCTTTAGACGCCGCCGAAGCTCGGTTTAATCAGCTCTCCCTTGCAGAACGCAGTAAATTTGCCGAAGAAACCCTATCTAATTACGAGGGTCAACTTCGCCAAGGGGCTGCTAAAGCGGCTGAAGGGGATGGAGCCTTGGTTGAATCTCAAGACCCCGGTGAATACATTATCGTCACCCTTTTAGTTGGTGTGCAAGGGAAGCTGGAATTACCCACCATTAATAGTTCCGATGACTTGCGTCAAGCCTTAAGTCAGATGGGTGGTGTGTCAAGCGATCGCTTATTGGCAATTGAAGTCCTCTGGACACCCCAAGCCGAAGGCGATACGTTAACCTCAGATGATGTATTAGCCGAATATCCCGATCTGAAACTGGTTTAACTCACATCTTGCACCTCGTCTGGCTGCTAAGACAATAGTGAGCGAGACGCTCCTGATTTTGTAGGGTGTCCAAAAAAAACACCGGATTTTCAACCGCGATCGCACCCCAAAGATGTAGGGGCAGGTTTAGGGAATCTGTAGGGGCGGGTTTAGGGAATCTGTAGGGGC
>CAKZMA010000333.1 GCA_937127375.1 uncultured Coleofasciculus sp.
ACAAGTGAGCAAACACTTGAAGAAATTGCCAGTTAATCAAGGGGTGTGTATAGAGTGCGATCGCTCTGTGCTGCAAAAATACCAAAGGGCTTGAGATGAAAAGTTTGGCTAGAGAAGTTAAGAGGAAGAGAATGAGTGCTGATAACTTTTTATGGTGATCCTTGCTCACTGTCTGTTGGACTTTGACCACTGTAATAATTTGCTCGAATAATTTTAGGCTCGGGCAAATCGAATATCTCAGATGGGCTACCTTGAAGCGCAAGATCTCTAGCACCAACAAGCATGGGATCATTTGGGTTTACAAAGAATTCTTGTACAGCACTTGGCTCAAACTGCCCCAATATCAAAAGATAGTTCTTCTCCAACCTGCTTGGCGGTGAAGGCTTAGAGCGAAGAGCATTTTTAACAGCTTCAATATGACGATTTTGTTTAAAGTCGTTGTACTTATGTCCCAAATATAACCAAGTTTCAGTTGCCATCAGTTTTTCAGCTACGCTAACTGAGTTATCTGAGCTTGTGGAAAATTCTACAATTAGCTCCCATTCTTGAGCATCAATGTTCGGCAGGAATCGCATCGCTCTAATTGTGATTGCTTTAAGGTACTCAACTGGTTGATTAAGGTTTTGATAATGGGTCAGTAAATTTTTGATTTCCGATATATAGCCCTGACGTGCTAAATTCTCTAGGACATTTGAAGGATCGCGAATTATCCAAAAAGCTTTATATAAAATTTCCAATAAGGCTATAATTATGTCCTCAAGCCCTAGCACAGACAATCTAGTTAGAGCAAAGCGGATATATCTTTCCAGCTTGCGTGACTCACCGGCATTATTGTTATCCAAATTTTGAAGCTCTTGCCAACTGTCATGAAAAAGAGCTACTAAATCCTTACGTAATTCATTTCTGTTTTGATTCCAAGTAGAGTTAGCTTTAATAAAGCAGTTAGACCATATATAAACTGTATCCAGTGAATTAATGTTGGTCAGCCTTGTAAATTTTAGTTCTTCACCTTGCCCAAAAACTTTCTTTTGATTTGCAAAATCTCTTTCTCTACGCTTGTTATTAAATAGATATCCGTATATTTTTCTACTCAGTTCTGTCTCACTTTTATAAATTTTTATAGCTCTTAGACAATTATGATAACATTCAATATTGTGCCACCAGCGCTCATTGTTATTAGAGGAACTAACAAAAATGGTGCGGTGTTCTGAGTTCAGCATCCAAAGTGGGTTAACAATACAGTCATAACGTTCGCTTAATTTTTCCAAACATTCATCCTCTTTAGATTGCTGCAAAAAGGCAGATACTTTGTCAATCTTCTCAGTTTTTCCTTCATTAAGTCTTAACCCTAGTTTTTGCAACTCATCTCTAAGCATACTCTCAATTTCATCCATGTCATCTGGATAGGGGATAACGAAAATCATATCATCTACATAGCGATGAAACTCAACTCCCCACTCGTTACCCGTTCCAAATCTTGCATCTACTGGAGTTAAATATATATTTGCATAAAAGCCTGATCCAATACCTCCTTGTGTTATGCCATGACCAACCTCATGTTCATCGATATCTGGAGAAAGTAATAGTCGAATTAACCAACGTATACGTTCACTCTCTGTTAGTTCTCGAGAAAGTTCATCACAAAGCTGACTTTGAACTATTTTGGTGTAAAATGATTCAATATCAACTCTCAAAATTGCCCCCTCTGGATACTTGTTGGCACTATCTTGTGCTTTTTTAATGTAAGAGCAGTAAGCTTTGAACCAATATTCATAGAGATACTCCGTGTCTCTATTCCCATATTTTCCAGAAATTCTGTAGGCATAACTACTGCCTCTGAGTTGAGACGCTTTATCTCCTAATCTCTGAATGACTGCTACCGATAGAATTTCCTCTTCAATACGTGAGAGTGCTCTAGGGCGAGTATTCGTGATATTCTTAGGTACTCTGTAATAAATTCTGTCATCGTTTAGAGCGACATCATTAGCGTAAGCACACAGTTGCTCTCGTAAACCATCAAGTCTTGCCTCAAAATTAATCTCAAATAAACGTATTTCAGTCTCGTCACAAAATGCTTCTCGTAAGAGATTATTACGTGCCCGTGCCCAAGCTAGCTTAAGATTATCGAGACTAATAACGTCATTCCAATCCTTATCCTCTGCTAAATCAGCACTCCATATCGTCTGAAAATCAGCATAAAAATCTGAATGATAACACGGACAATTTTTTTGTTCTCTCCAATAGCTATTCAGAGGGTTTTCATAATGTACGCGATCCCAATCCGCCCTCCCTTGGTGAACATCATGTCGATTACCTATGATTTGGCTTAGAGTAGATGCCATCTCTTTGATCCTTTCATCTAAAGTCACCTCACTATGCGTACCAATTTGCACTTGCTTTTCCATATTCTTAGTTCCAATGGTTAAGATGTTTATTACGTCAATTGGAACATCTTCTACTAATTGTTTGTACGCTTGAGCTTCAGCAGTTCCCAACCCTTGATTACTTTCTGCAATAGAAATATCTATATCAATACCTAATGTTCTTAACTCGTCGTAGTTTTTCTGGCAATTCCTATAAGTTTGACTAAAAGGAGAAATAACATTAAGTTGCATGACTAATACATTTGAGAGACAAGGTAGGTGAGATAATTCACGATCTTGACGAAGATGGTTAATTATAGTGCTTGTAGCATTTGGAAATCCGTTATTTATAGTTTTAAAATTCAAGTTAATTAAATTTGATACAGATCTTCTTAAGT
Source organism: uncultured Coleofasciculus sp. (assembly GCA_937127375.1). GTDB lineage: Bacteria > Cyanobacteriota > Cyanobacteriia > Cyanobacteriales > Coleofasciculaceae > Coleofasciculus. Next base: position 2,762 of record CAKZMA010000333.1, read on the forward strand.
TTGTCATCATTTGATGATAAAGTCCGATGGCACGAATGCTTGGATCTACACCAATAAAAAGAATATTTACATCATTTGTAAGCTTTCCTTGTTCCTTTAGTTTGATAACTGCTTCCAGAAAGGCAGCAGAACCAGCGCCCGCGCCGCAACCTACATCTAAGACACAGACTTTTTGTCTATGTCTCAACCAGCTTGTAAGCTGCTCTTCTCCAATAATGGTATCTAGACTGTGTGCAGCCTTAAAGTAGTGTGCTGGAAAAAGAGCATAATACTGAAATGCTATATGTTTCCAGTCCGTTTCTTGAAGCTTTTGTTTTAAATTGCTGTAGGGTATTTGTTTGTAGCCATTGGCATCTTTAACATTGGTTTCAAGCCAATCGTGTATAGCAGTGTAAGCCTTGGCAATAAGAGGATGAAAACAGCGATAATTTTGGTTGTCGTCACTCACTGATATATTCCTTATGTATTTGGTTAATAAACTCACTCGGTAATTTGGAATAGCCCTTGAAATCCTTTGAGGAAGCTGAAATAAACAATCTTTGCTTTGCCCTAGTTATGGCGACATAAAA
>CAKZMA010000334.1 GCA_937127375.1 uncultured Coleofasciculus sp.
TACAGTATCGAATCCCAGGTGAGTTCTGGCAACCCTTGCCAGACGAATCCCGGAGGCATACCGTCTTGTAAAGCGAATAATTCGTCATCGCCACGAGAACGACGCGCTTGCAACCTTCGCCGTTCAGGTAACAGCATGGGCAGGTTCTGGCAAAAATCCCACCAGCCAGCGAGATACGCCAAAGCAGTAGACCACTGACGCTGGTATAGCGATCGCGAAAAGTTGATCCAATCTTCTCCTATATAGTTGCGGAAAAACTTTCTCAGGGAAGGAACCTCTAATATCTTTCCCGCAAAGCGCAAGCGACCGTGTACAACCCGACGCAGTTTACGAGCTGTTAATCCATTGTCTTCACCCGAAGGAACTTTACTGCCAAAAGCATGATAAATGACCGCTTGGGGAGCAGCACGCACGGTGTAGCCTAATAATCTTGCCCGATAGGACCATTCACTATCCTCGTAGTACAGCGGAAACGCTTCATCCACCGAACCGACAGCATCCCAGGCGGAACGGGGAATCAGAGTAGCCGCGAAACAGGCGGAGGGAACTTCACACCAATCGTCAAATTGACCCAAATCTAGATGTCCTATGCCATTATCTGTTCCCCAGGAAAACGCTTCCACTCGGTTCCCCAAGCCATTGAGAAAAGCTGACGCCCACCAAAACTTAAGTTTGGCAGCAACAGCCGCACAGTTGGAATCGCTTTGAGCTACGGCTACCATCTGCGCTACGGCATCCGGTTCTAGCTTGATATCTGGGTTTAAAACCAGAAAGTAGGCTCCCTCGGCTACAGCCACTCCTTGATTAAGAGCATAGGCTAGTGAGTGAGCTTTTTCTATACCTAGACGTTTAACGTCGGGATAATTGGCTTTTAACCATTCTACTGAGTCATCAGCCGAGCCATTATCTACGACAATAACTTCTAGGGGTGAATAGGTTTGAGAAAAAAGAGACTGAAGGCAATCGTCCAACCAATCTCGGCTATTGTAGCTCACGATTATGGCAGAAACTAAAGCACCTGAAAATGATTTCAGGGGCTGAGATTCCGGTGGGGCTTGTCTGATCAGCAATCCCGCTTCAGCTAAGCAGGCTAGTGCCACACGAATAGCATTGGATGTGGCTTCTTGAGCTTGAAAATTAGCGACAATCTCTTCTAACTCGCGATCCTTCGCTTGCTGCCATAGAGAAAATAAAACAGTATCCAGTGCGATTTTGCCCCCCTCAGGTGTGGAAAGAAGAGGGCGATCATCAGAATAGATAGTGGTTTCAGAGGGGTGCTGGTACTTGATCACGTTTTCAACACTGACTGCTTTCCTTAGCTGAACAATTACTAACGAGATACTTGTTTTTCTAATCAGCTAAAGGTTTTTTCAACAAGTAAACATCTTGCGGTGGATTGCCCAAAGCGCCTGCTGGAATAAAATCCATCACGATCAGATTTTTGGCTAGCTTTTCCCGCACATACCTCTGTGGATGAAACGCCGCGCATACATTTGTACCTTCTTGTTCTCCTCCATAGACTACTAATTGACCCTGATTAAACAGTTCCCGCCCCTCTGGAAATAGATGGGAAGTACACTGCTCTCCATGGGTGGTGATCAGAAGGTAGCCTCCTGGTTGTAAGATTCGGGTCAGTTCCTCTATCCAAAAAAACTGATTAGCTTCAGTTAGATGAGTAAACACTGACAAAGCATAAATGAAATCAAACTGCTCGTTTTCGTATTCAAGCCTACCCACAAGATTATTCGTTTGAAAGTGGGCAAACGTTAGATTTTTCTTGCACCACTCAATTAAATCTGGATTATAGTCCGTACCGTATACAGCGGTTTTTTCTAACTTGTTCCAGTAGCGGATCGCTCTTCCCACGCCGCAGCCAAAGTCCAGAATTGAGCTAAAGTTCTCAATATTGAGTCCATTTTTCTCTAAGGTATCCTTTATGCTTTGGGCGGCTAAGGCACCTGACTTGAGAAACCAGGAGGTGTCATAGGAACCCGTCACGAAATGGATCAAGTGGGGAGGAGGAATGGGGGGTTCTCCTGCTAATTGCCCTTCCTGTGGCGATCGCCACGCCGTCTGCTGCCAAAACTTAAGCCTTTCTAAGGCTGTAGCCGTAGCCGGGTTGGTTAACCCTAATGTTTGTTTCAGACTAAACCATACTTTCCGTAATTTCCAAAACTTGCTACTTTCCATGGCTATAATAGTAGCCTTGGCTTGTATTAAATCAGCTTGAGTTTGTTGTAGTTTATTTTTGGTGAGTTCTAGCTCAGCTTGAGTTTGTTGCAGTTGAGTTTGGATACGCTCCAAGTCAGTTGGCGTTTGTTGGGTTGGCATAACGTCTAGATTCACTTTAATTAGTTAGGGGTAAATTAGCAGGAGTTTTAGTTCAGTTTTAGTCTATTGCCGTTCAACGTGTAACACTTGTGTCTCAATCATCTAGTGATAAGCCAATTTTGGGTTTAAATCGAAACCACAGTTGCCGCAATTTCCAAAATTTACTGCTTTCCATGGCTTCAATTCTAGCTTGGCTGTGTTGCCATCTAATAGATATATGTTGCACTTCTTCCTGAGTGGTCTGAAGTTGAATCTGAGTGGTTTGGAGTTGGGCTTCTAATCGATCTAGCTTTTTGGAAATTAAATATGCTGTCGGAGGCGTGTTGATAATTTTTAAATAACTATCAAAATCCATTGAAGCTAGATAAGTTGTTTGTTTTTGTAAATCAAATTCTATTTTTAAAAAACATGATTGCTCTTTTGCCTCTATTCCTAAACCTAGTAAATTTAGACAAAATTCTAAAAAGTTGGCAAAATTATTATCTTCAAGAAAACTATCTAAAGCATTATCTATCCAGGGATATATTTCCTGAAAAATATAAATTAACCCCCTAAAAATAATAAAATTAATCGGTATATTTTTACCGTAATCCCACTCCCGATCTACATAAATAATTGTGTCATTTTGATTCACTATCAAGTTCCAAGGTGTGCTATCTATATATAAGCCCGGTAAATCTGTTTCACTCTGATTTAGACGTTTAGCTTCTTGAAGCAAAAACTCGTGCCATCTTTTTAGGATATACTTCAAAGATTGCTCAACTTGTAGCTGATTAGACATTACAGATTGAATCAACAACTCCATTAGCGTTACACCCTGAACAAACTCAGTGGTTTCACTAGGGTAGTGCTTTAAATCATTATTTATTTCTTGGGGTATAGCTGCTAGTGCTGGATGAAGTGGTTCACGCTTTACCCATAGCGAATCACGACTTCCCTTCCGTAAACTTACCTGAGTCATAAAATGTTTGTGGCGCATCACACTACACTTATAGGCAATTACATCTGAATCTAGATAACTCTCAATCTTTTCTAGAGATGTACCTGCCAAGACTAAAAATGAGTTACTCATTTGAGGTAATAAACCATTTGTCTCTATTTGCTTAGCCACCAAAAACTCATTAAAACTTTCTAGTTTTTGGCGATAGTAGTCTCTTGAGTTTTTGTACCCCAACCATTGATAGAGAAAAGGACTATAGTGTGGCTGATACTCGTCCTGTTCGTCGATACGAAGTACCACATTAGGCAGTTTATAATCAGGGAATGGATACAAAAACTGACAACCTTCAAAGCCTGCTGACTTAAGTAAATCCTCTAACTCTTTTTTGCCAAACGTTTTCACGTTTTGCTGTCTGACATATCCTTCTATACCATCAAACGGCACACCTGTGTGATCTTCTGAACATCCAGCAAAATATTTAAGTCCTAGTTTATTTTCTATGGCTAAAAGCAAAATACCGTCATCTTTTAGATAACGCTTGGCTATCTCCAGAGTCTGCTGATAAGGATTGTGTGACTGTAGGTATAACCCACTATACTCAACGACTCCAATTAAAGTAACGATATCAAATTTATCGGTAAATTCCAGATGCTGAAAGTTAGCTACAACAACCTGAACATTATCCAAGTCTCGGCATCGCAAAGCAGCAATTTCAGCTCGTTTTCTGCTACCTTCTACAGCAATAACCTGAGAAACAGTTTCACCCAAGTATCGAGTAATCGCACCACAACCCGCTCCCAATTCTAATACAGAGTGACATGACTCAAGCCTTAATGGGCGCAGCAAAGTACTGCGTTTAGGACTTAAATGATACTCAGATGACCAATTGCTGATGCAGCTTGCTAGTTCTGTAGAAGACGAACTCAAATCTGAAGCTTGCTGTAAACAATTTTCTATGTAGATTTCTTCCTGGAGTCCATCGGAATATGTGAGTTCAAATCCTTCTTGATTGGCTAGCCATATCTTTGAATCAGGATTTTTATAAAAATCTTTTGGGTATTGCATTAGCATTCTAGTCGCGTTGTTATCTGGCAATAATACAATCCGATTGTTCAATTTCTACATGAATTTTACTATTAAGATTGACGACCCCCTGACTCATATCATTAGATAATGGCATAATTTTTAAATGAATTACATCATATCTTCTATCAATGGGAATAATTTTACCCTCTTGCAAAGATACAAAACCAAATGAAAGGAAATAGTCTCCCGCACCGACCATAAGGTACTGATCAAAGGTGATATTAACTAAGCTACCAGAATTTATTTCCGGTATTTTTATATTTTTAAGATAGGTATTGGTAACGTATATATCTTCGCCTTTAGCATCTTTCAGAGTCATAGCAAATAAGGAGTTTACCACTAAATCTTTAACTAGAATAGTCACTCTGGCAATCATCCTTTCACAAGACGTAAAGGTCAACGTTTCTTTCCCTTCACTATTTTCGATGTGTATGTCCTGAATTTCGCCTCGATGACTACCATATCGATATTCTAATGTTCTCCGCTGTTCCGATAAGTTGCTTAAACTGGATGCTAGTTCCTGTTGATAGGTCAAAACACTTTTTCTTTCATCTTCGGGGAATAAAAGCCTTGTATAGTGATTGATTACAATATTGGGAAAGGCTTCTATAACTTTTTGACCTTGACTTAAGAGAATGGCTTTTTGACAGTATCGCTTAATAGAATTACTGTCATGGGAAACAAACAGAATAGTGACTCCTTTTTCTTGCAGTTCTTTGAGCTTAAGAAAGCACTTTAATTGAAACTTAGCATCACCCACGGAGAGCGCTTCATCAACAATAAGGATGTCAGGATCGACATTAATTGCCACCGCAAATGCCAGCCTAACATACATGCCACTGGAGTAAGTCTTTACAGGTTGGTCGATAAAGTCACCAATATCGGCAAAACTCGTAATGTGGTCAAATTTA
>CAKZMA010000335.1 GCA_937127375.1 uncultured Coleofasciculus sp.
CGTCGTTACTGAGTGCGTTTAGTTTCGCCTGGTTACTGGGATTAGTCATACCTGGCGCACCGGGAGGTTTAGGCGTATTTGAAGCCACTGCGATCGCGCTTTTGGATCAGCAGTTGCCTGCGGCGCTTATCTTAACGGGTGTTGCCCTATTTCGCCTGGTTAGTATTCTGGCAGAAATCAGCGCCGCAGGACTGGCAATTTTAAGTGAACGTTTGTGGACAAATCCCTAAAATATCGATGGGAAACCACGGTTAACGGTCAATTGTAGGGGCGGGTTTTACCAATAACGTTTGCCTTTCAACCGATAACTTGACTAAACCCGCCCTCCTAGCGTCTCACCCCCTCACCCCATCCTGACAGGTGTAGGTTTTTTACTTGAGGGTGGGGACTAGACAAGGAGGGAAAACCGTACAGCATTTTGTTCGGTCAAGCTAACTTCTAAAAGCCGAAACGCCCTATTTTTCGTTCTCACTCTTCCTTGTCTACGGTCGCTGAGCGAAGTCGAAGTGATGGTCTACTGGTCTACCTTGTCTTACCTCAACCCCAATCTTAAAAAACCTACCCTTGTGAGCTCACCCCATCACCCCATCACCCCCTAATTCCCGTCAATCACCTCCCGCACCCGATAAATCGGTCGCCCTTGGGACTCGTGATAGGTTCGCATTAACACTTCTGCTAACAGACCAAAGCTAAATAACTGGACACCTGCTAATAACAGAACAACAGCTAAAATCAGCAAAGGTCGGTCACCAATCTGCTGTCCAAACCCTAGTTTAAGTACGGTTAAATATAGCCCTAAAAACAATCCCACACCAAAGGAAAGCAAGCCGAATAATCCAAAGACATGCATGGGGCGAGTGAGAAATTTCTTCATGAAAAATACGGTAACTAAATCCATAATTACACGAAATGTTCGTCCTAAGCCATACTTACTTTGACCGTAGCGACGGGCATGATGTCGCACAGGAATTTCCGTAATTCTTGCTCCCTCAATATAGGCTAACGCCGGTAGGAATCGATGTAACTCACCATAGAGATGCATATCCGCCACCAGTTCAGAACGATAGGCTTTTAGGGAACACCCATAGTCATGTAATTTAACACCAGTCACTTTCCCAATTAGCCAATTGGCAATTTTAGAGGGGAGGAGTCGAGTTAAAGCTGCATCTTGTCGTTCTTTGCGCCAACCACTGACTAAATCATACCCTTCTTCCATCTTGGCGAGTAAGGCGGGAATATCAGCCGGATCATTTTGTAAGTCGCCATCTATCATCACAATAACGCGACCTTGAGCATGTTTAAATCCGGCTGACATGGCGGCGGTTTGACCGTAATTTCGGCGGAGAATCACCGCTTTTAAGTCCGGGCGGCTGCGTGCTAACTCCAGAAGGAGTTCTGTGGAACCATCTTGGGAACCATCATCGACACAGACAATTTCGTAGGAAAGCTGATTGGTACTTAAACTGGTTGCTACAGCGTCAACCAGGTGGGGTATGCTAGCGACTTCATTGTAGATAGGGATAACCACCGATAACGCCAGTGGATTTGATGGGGCTATCAGGGATTGATATTGTTCAAAGGATAATGAATCTGTCATATTTTAATTCCTTATTGTCTTGACTCCATCGATTTATACAAGTTCGCACTGATTTTAGAGATAAAGGGCAAAGAAAGTACCGGGTACAACAGCCATAAGGGAGGCAAATACCGCAGGCTTTCGCGGAACGCTAAAAAGCCTTTGCGTTTTGAGCCGCTAGGGAGGACAAGATAAAGCGGTTTTTGATAGTCATCCAGGGCAATTTCCGCCATGTTATTGCTCTGGGATGAGTGTTGGGTCTGCCAATCCCTGAATGTTAGCCGATTAAACCAATTAAAGTAAGATAAAACAGTAATGATAGTGAGACAATGATTATCTGATTTGTCATAAATAATTTCAGGGTTGTGAGTTGAACCATCAATGCGACGACGTTTAGACACATTTTTGACTAATTCTGCCCAAGGAATAAAGACTGAATAGCAGGGAATATACTTCAAAAATGGAGCATTTTGAGCAATATATATTCCTGTATGGAAGCAAATTCCTAGAGGGATATAAAACCAGATTAAACGGGGAAAAAATAGCACAAAGAAAAATGTTGCCTCAAACAGGATTGCTACCCAAGACGATAGTATAGCTAATGTATGTTGTCCGGCTAACCAAATCCCCAAGGGTCTATTCCAAATCAGTCCATCTTGCCATAAATAATATTGTAATGTATAACCATTCATCCAATCGAGTCCTCCTTTAAGCAGCTTACTCATAGCTGAATCCAGGTAGATAATTGCAAACATCCACTGGATAAGTAAAAGGGGCCATCTAGCCAAGTGACTTTTTTCTTGCTGAATATCAAAAGTATCTACGCTTTTTCTCTGGCGATTTTGTCGAATACGACGCCGCAGATCGTCTAGGGATAAAACTTGACCAGCAGGACTCAAAGCCAAGATGAAAAGTGATATCATGACTAAGGCTTGAGAATGACTATACAAGGCACCGAAGGAGTATATATAAGCTTGAATCAATATATTCCCAATCGCAAATATAATTAAATTCAGAGTAGTGAATAGTCCAATTAAACCGAAGGTTCCGGTTATTATAGTTAACGCTAAAATTGCCAATAGCAGCACAACGGGAGGAGGATGATGTAGCTCCAATGGGAAGAGTATAATCTTTAAAATGGGTAGCGGATTGTAAAGAAAATCTGGCAATTGAGAATTATTAACTAACTGACTCACTATAGTCCCATCTCGACCTGGAACTAATAAATAGAAGAGTTGAGAGCCAACAATAATAATTCGACTAATCGCTAGATTAAACAAGGGGGTGAGTCTGAACCAATAGGTTGTCCACCATTCCCAAGGCATAGTTAGTTTATTAAACATCGGTATCATTTTTTCATTAATTCGGCAATTGGATACTGTTTAACCAGTTGGGGTTCCGCTTCAATTATCTTGTCTTTCTGTAAGACAAGGGGATAATTATACAATCGCAAATTGATAATTTTAGTGTGGTAGCGACTTTCGTACAACTGGACAAAATTTATAATCATTTCTTTTTTTTCTAACCGTAGTGATTCTTTAAGTCCATACATAAAAACCCAGTAATTTACACCTAAATCTTCAGGCTGAATCAGGACTTCAGTTGAATCATCTAGAGTAGCATAAATTGAATATTGCTTGATTGTATCTCCTTCATGTTTGGCATAATTGTACATCGGATAACTAACGAAGGGCCAGAGGTTAGGATCTGGCGGGGGCTTGAGTAGTTTATAAGGATATTGCAGTCGTCGAAACTTGGGCCAAAACCCCCTCAGATGTTTGGCGGTATAGAACTGTATTCCGATGAAAAATAGGATAACAATAGATAGAAGATTGACGGTGAATTTATAGGGATGTGTATGACTGAGTTTTGACATGGCAAACCAATTTTGATAATTGTTTGATTGAAAGGCTACTTAACGAGTTTCCACAGTCGTGGGTTTTCTCGACGACGGGGATCAACAACAACAGGCTCAAGTGTATAATTTTGATTTTGTTCTAACCAAGATTTTAATTCATCATGAGGTCGGTAAACAAACACGTCTTGAAACTGTGCCGGAATTTTCGACGGAACAGTTGGTTGAACGACAAACAAAATTCCTACATCTGGCTCAAACTGACGAGTCAGGGGTACAACTCTCCCCACAGCCCCCCCTTTACCCCAAAGCACATTTGATGGAACTGAATACAAGACGAGGGGTTGTTCAGCTTGGTTAACGATAGTCGCAATAGGGTGAACATGATAATTACCGCCTTTACTCCACCATCCATGGGCTTGAGTAATAATTAGATTCGATAAAATGCCGAGGGAAATCAAAATCACAAAAATTGCTTGCCATATTTTCTGTTGCCTAACTGACCGGAAATTTGTGGACATTTTGCTTGCCAAAAGGTAAGCAACAGCTAACTGAAAGCCTAATAGACAAGGGATAACATAACGAGTCACGGTTGACCGTTGACCGCCTTTAATAAGATCGGGGATTATCAAGGCTGCAGCCATAACTCCAATCAAGCTGAGAATAAAAAACCATACCCGTGCTGGAGTTTTTTGGCAAATAAAATAAATCGAATATCCCCCTAAAACAATCAGCGGCAAAATTAACCAATAGATGAGGGATTCATCATCACTCAATAAATAGCTGCAATCTGGACTGTTTAAAGGTAAGCACCATCCTCTATCTAAGTCGAAAAAAACACGGCTAACACTTAATCCCCAGGATTTAACTAAAGTTAATAGAGGCAATTTTTGGAAAACCCAACCCATTTGCTCTTCTAAGGGAGGTGGTGCCGTTATCGTATTGATTATCCAGGGAGAGAAGGCAATAATCCCAGCTAAAGAGGCTAGACTATAAGCAATAACCGTTTTATTCAAGCGAAATTTCTGAGTGACAACGACATAAAGTCCATGAGACGCTGCGACAACAGTAAAAAACCAATGGGTGTAAAACCCTAATATTAGAGTAACGGCATATATACCCCAACTTATCTTTTTAGTCAGGCGTATGGCTCTCAATAAAGCGGCGCTTGAGAGTAAAATAGCTACCGTCAATAAACTATAGGGACGAACTTCCTGAGCATACAAAATATGGAAAGGTGAAATCGCCATCAGCGCCACGGCTACCCAGGCAACAAAAGGTGATTCAAACAGTTCTCGGCAGAGCCAATAAATGCCAGGTAAAGCAAATACGCTAATCAAAACGGAAAAGCTTCTTAGTGCTGCCACTGAACTGCCAAACCCAATTGCCCAAACTCTGAGTGCGAGATAGTAAAGTGGAGAATGCTCCGTGTTTCCTGCTAAAACCCGAATCGTATCTCCCCAATTTTTGGTCGGACTCGGACGCTGATACTTGAGCAAATCATCAGAATTAACGACATCACCGGAAAAGATATCTTGAATGAATTCCGGTTCTGTATAGCCGAAAATTCGCAAAGATGAGTGGGTTTCATCAAGCCAGTAGACTTTCTGGTCAAGATGAACAAAGCGGAAAAATAGACCTAAAACTAACACCGCGATCAGTAATAATTTCCATCGTTCTGGTGGAGATGCTAGCTTTTGTTGTTTTTCCCTGTTCATAGACTATTAGGTTCGATATTTTTTTATTTATTGACTTGATTTTTATTAATTTCGCTTAATCTTTTCCAGAACAAGATTGCTGCCACTGATTTTTATTCTCTAAATTCTGAGTTTCTCCA
>CAKZMA010000336.1 GCA_937127375.1 uncultured Coleofasciculus sp.
CTGGGGGAGCTGGGGGAGCTGGGGAAGATGGGGAAGATGGGGAAGATGGGGAAGAGGTTAATTTTTCCTGTGTATCTCCCCTATAAATAGGGTTTCAAGACTTCCCCTGAAAAGCTAGAATGCGACAGATTACGTCTGAAACAAAAACCGTGAGCTTTGTTACTAAATATTTTTTGAGAACGTTAGAACTTATGACTTATTATTTATGACTTATGACTTATTACTTTTTTTGGGGGGTTCATGAATACTGGTTTAGTGATTAAACGGTTAATTTTAGCCGTGCTGACAGTTGCTGTAGTCTTACAAATCAGCCTTTCTTTGGTTGAAAGCTGGGGTCAGCCTCAAATTCAAAGTCGCTTAGAACTTTACCAAACCAATTTATTACTCCATGCTGCCGAAGGTCAGAGTTTAGCAACAGAAGGAGAAGAGGATTTAACGGCGGCGCGGAATGCATTACTCGGTGAGAATCCGTTTGAAAATGCCCAAGAGCAATATGAACAAGTCCTGGAAACAGCGCAGACAACTCAATCGAAAATAATCGCCAAACTGGGACAACTGTCCTCAAACCCGGATGTGACAACATCTATCGGTGATGAGCTGGCTAAACCGCAAATGCAAATCGCTCCCATTGACGAGGCTCCGATGACCTCTCAGCAGCGAAAGCAGTTGCAAAAGTCATTTTCTCAGACAGAACAACTTATTGATGAACTGAATGTGCGGTTGGGACTGCTGCAAGCTCAACAGGGTAGAACAGAGATGGCGATTCAGACATGGAATGAGTTGATTGAGCAAGAAACCGTGGAAAGTACCGCTCCAGCAACGACGCCATCCGCCAAAACTGCCGCCATATTAGCAGGTCTTTGGAGTGATTCGCCTCGAATTTTACCCGATGCGGAGTCAAAAATTCAACAAAATTTAGATAGTTGGTTCCAGTATCGGGCATTGTTCCAGCTTTATCAATTGCAACAGCGTCAAGATGCCTTATTATCCTTACAAGCTCAAGAAAAAGAGAGAGCCAAACAAGCCTTAGTTAAGTTAACTCTAATTAGTGCCATTCCCGGAATTGGCGGTCTTGTCGGGGTGGGACTCTTGCTATTTTTGCTGGGTCAGTGGTTACTTCAGGGAGAGCGATCGCTCCTCGCCACTAACAGCACTATCCGGTGGGATACGCCGTGGGATGGAGAAATGATTTGGCAAGTCTTGATTCTGGGCTTTTTCTTTATCGGTCAAATCCTCCTTCCTATTTTTATCCTGCCACTTTTCCTGGGCTTGTTCAATCTGAATCCGGCTAGTTTTACGGTAAGAATGCAGGCATTCTATGTTTTAATGACTTACATTGTGCTAGCGGCTGGAGGATTGGGAGTCCTTTACCTTTCGATCAAGGATTTTTTACCTTTACCAGAGGATTGGTTTCGGATTAAATTCCGCAGAAAAGGGATTATTTTGGGATTAGGTGGCTATCTTGTGGCGCTACCCCTGGTGATTTTAGTCTCACTCCTGAACCAGCAATTATGGCAGGGACAAGGAGGGAGTAATCCGATTCTTTCTCTGGTGCTAGAAGGACAGGATACAGTTGCTATTGTGATATTTTTTAGCACGGCTTGCATTGCTGCACCCCTGTTTGAGGAATTCATGTTCCGAGGGTTTTTGTTACCGTCGTTAACGCGCTATATGCCTGTTTGGGGAGCAATTGTCACCAGTAGTCTCGTCTTTGCGATCGCACATCTGAGTTTGTCAGAAGTCCTCCCCTTAGCCACATTAGGCATTGTATTGGGAATCGTGTACACGCGATCGCGCAATCTTGTCGCCCCCATGCTCGTTCACAGTCTCTGGAATACGGGGACGTTATTGAGTTTAGTAATTTTAGGTAGTGGTGGAAATTGAGGAAGTATGGTTTGTAGGGGCGGGTTTATGGGCTTTCGTTCCGCTATTGATATTAACCTTTGTTCAAAACCCGCCCTTTCCAAATGTAGGGGCGGGTTTATGGGCTTTCGTTCCGCTATTGATATTAACCTTTGTTCAA
>CAKZMA010000337.1 GCA_937127375.1 uncultured Coleofasciculus sp.
CGGCGAAGAAGCGTCAGAAACAGCGACTTCAACGAAGTAAGTCGCTGTAGTTCATTCCCATTCAACAGCTAACTCGCCATGCAAATTACCCAATGTCTCCATACAGCTATTCTCGTCTCTAACCTGGAGAACGCCAAACACTTTTATGGCAACATCTTAGGGTTATCGAAAGTCGAGCGATCGCTAAAATATGCTGGTGTCTGGTATCAGATTGGCGATGTTCAACTCCACCTCATCGTTGACACCACCCTCTCAACTCACCTGCAAAACCCGGAAAAATGGGGGCGCAATCCTCACGTCGCCTTCTCGGTGGCTAACTTAGATGACACCAAAACCAAGCTATTGGAACATAACTGCCCGATCCAAATGAGTGCGTCGGGTCGTGCAGCTTTATTCACTCAAGACCCCGATGGTAACATTATTGAACTAAGTCAAGTTTAGTTATTTGTCCTTTGTCATTCGTCGTTATTCAAAACCCGGTTTCCTTAAGGATCGGTAAGGGCGGGTTTTGAACAAACGTGATCATCCATAGTGAAACGAAAATCCCTAAACCCGCCCCTACACAGTCAAAATGCAACACCAGGTTCCCTCGAAAGTCGTGAAGGGTCAAAAATGCGAATTGTTGCCTACCTCTATAGTGATCCTCTCTTAGAATCTTCTCCAGATCCAGTTATCTGGGGGTGGGAAGTGGATCACGTCTATCAAGATTTAGGTGGGCGTCAACAGTGGCGACAACTCATTGCTGACTGTCAAACTGAACCGACTGATTATCTGCTGATCCGCCGTTTAGAGGAACTGGGCGACTCCATTACCCAAGTGAGCGATCGCCTCACTCAAATCCAAGCCCTAGGCGTCATTGTCATGGCAACCGAACAATCCTACTCCTCCCATGACTCCAACTCCCAAACCAACTTACTCCAACTCCTCAGTGAAGTCCAGCAAGAAGCCAGTTCTCGCCGTCTGCGTCAAGGACATGCCCGTAATCGCCTCAACGCCTTACCTCCACCGGGAAAAGCCCCCTACGGCTACCGACGGGGCAAAGACCGCTATATTCTGGATCGCAGTACTGCCCCTTTAGTCAAAGATTTTTTCGACCAATTTCTGCTGTACGGCTCATTACGCGGTGCGGTGCGGTATCTGGAAAAAAAGTATAGTAAAAAAATCTCTGTGGCAACAGGGAAACGTTGGCTAACCAGCCCTGTCTATCGGGGTGATCTCGCCTATCGCAACGGAGAAGTTATCTGTGACACCCATAGCCCGATTCTCAACCGCGAAGAAGCCGCCCAAATTGACCGTTTGCTGCGTCGCAACCGTCGCCTCCCGTCTCGAACTGCCAGCGCCCCCCGTTCCTTAGCGGGTTTAGTCGTCTGTGGTGACTGTCAATCTCAGATGAGTGTTACCAGTGTCACTCGCCCCCGCCAAACCTGGGAATATCTTTACCTGCGTCCGGTTAACTGTCCCAAGCGCCCTAAATGCCGTGCGATTCCCTACCAACAGGTTTTAGATTCCACAATTCAAACCATTTGTCAAGAGTTACCCCGTGCCGTAGCCGGGATGAACCTACCCAATTTGGATGAGGTCAAGCAATCTCTGAAGAGCAAAATTGGTGAGCAAAAAGGGGTATTAGACCAGCTTAACCACTTAACCGCCACAGGTGTTCTGGATACTGAAACCGCCCAGCTTCGCGCCTATAAGCTTCGCACCGAACAGTCTCAACTTCAGGCACAGCTAGCCTCCCTGCCCCCCGTGAATTTAGGCGCGATCGCGCAAACCGTATCTATTCCCCAATTCTGGTCAGATTTATCAGAATCTGAGCGCCGATTTTACTTTCGAGAATTTATTCGGCAAGTCAAACTCATTCGCCAGGGTAAAGAGTGGCGGCTGCAACTTGTTTTTATCTTCTAAGTACCTGTTCCGCTGGAACGCCTGTACAACAGTTTGGAACGTCCTAATCGATGTGTCTACTGCTATAGTTGACAAACGGTATCATGCAAAAGCCCGAATAGAGTATAGTATCTAGTTTGGGTGCGTATTGTTATTAATGTGAGTTATCCTGATTATTCTATTAACACAGGGTAAATCAAGGATAATCCCATCCCAACCAGGTGCAACTGCCTCAAATCACTGATGAATTAGGACGTTAGCGAGAGGCTAAGACCTGGGAATTTTTATGGATGCTGCTGAATTGCTAAAGGGTTATGCTGCCGGAGAGCGAGATTTTGAGGGAGTTAAACTCCGGGGAGCCTATCTGACTGAAGCAATTCTCAATGGGGCGAATCTGAGGCGCAGCGACTTGAGTGGTGCTAATCTCAGTGGCGCAAGTTTGAAAGGAGCGAACCTGAGCGAAGCCAATTTGAGTCAAGCTAACTTAAGCGTCGCTAATTTAAGCAAAGCTGAACTCAACGATGCCAATTTAACGGCGGCTGAGTTAGTCAGAGCCACGTTGATTGAATGTAACTTAAAACGTGCGAATTTGACAGAAGCGCATCTGCGGGAAGCTAGCTTGATGTTTGCCAATCTTGCCCAAGCTTGTCTTTATCAAGCTGATTTACACGGTGCGATGCTGCATCAGGCTATTTTACATTGGGCAAGCTTAAAAAATGCAGATTTAATTGGGGCAATCCTACAAGGGGCTGATATGAGAGGCGCTGATCTCAGTCAAGCTTGTTTGATTCGCGCTGATGTATCCAAGGCAATTTTGATGGTTGCTGATCTGCGCGGGGCAATTGTTATGGGGGCTAATTTTAAAGCCGCCATACTCACAGGCGCGGTTTTGCCAGATGGCAAGATGCATCAATAAGTAAGGTCTGCTGAATAAGTGTTCTGGTGAGGGG
>CAKZMA010000338.1 GCA_937127375.1 uncultured Coleofasciculus sp.
TGTCATAATTAACGTTATCTTCGGCAGGGATATTAATCGCATATTCAACGGGATGAGACGGCGGCAAGGGTTGAGCCGATAAATCGTCGCGATCGCGTGTCGTTGCCTGACTTAAGGGAGATAGTCCTAACGTTAGTAAAATTACGCCAAAAGCTGTGGTTAAATTCTTCATATTTTGGTCAAATAATTTTCATCCTCTTTATCATGCCATTACTAAAAAATACTTGCTTCTATCTGTAGTTATAAATTGGTGCATGGGATTAATCCAAAAGATTACTGAATAACATTCTCAAGTGCCGAATGTGGGTTCTAACGCGATCGCGTTCTGCTTTTTGAGCATCTACCTCGGCTTTCTTGGCTTCAACTTCGGCGCGAATGAAATTGAGCGCTACCTGCAAAAGGTCTAAACCTTTCTTAGTAAAGGGTACAAAATTTATGTCCAGGTACTTAGAGTCTCGGTCGGTGTGAACACTGTTGGCGATCGCAAGACGTAAAAATAGGGGAGATTTGGTCTCTTATTGCTACTATTTTGCGGGATAAGTGAATGATGCGATGACACCGACTGGCGTTCAAACATGGGACAACTTCTGATCAATTTGATCAGAAGTTAATAATCGCGATCGCTAACACCGCTCCAGTCATTATCCACCAGGGAACTGAGCAGCCAGACACGGAGATCACATCCTACTGAAGATAAGCTCTCATGCATTTAAATTGGGTATTAGTAGCGAGCAAGATGCAAAGCCTGCGGCATGGCTTCGCTAAACGCACTACAATGATGCTCGCCCTGATTGGCATTAAGGTTTAAATGCCGAACAGCTTAAACCCTATCTGATTTTCTAGAACGAAGTCGATCAATCAATCCACCAAAGCTGAACATTAGACCTATCCCTAAAATGCCGAAAATTGAACTCGCTTCAGGTACCTGTTGAATGGTAATACGAGCTAACGTTTCATTGGGTGTCCGGGTAAAGTCACTATTGACATAAGGCGGTAAATCCAGAAATCCTCCCTGTCCAGGCTCTTTAAGTAAGGGATGTGGCTTAATCACTCCGCCTTCTGGCGTTCCCTGACGAACGGCTCCAAAAAACCTCTCTGGCGGATCAAATACAATTGGCGTAGTCGAGGGATCTTCAACGTTTACCTCCGTCCCCGCATCAAACACATCAGCGCCGCGAATCTCAATTTGTTGAGGCACAAAGGTGCCTTCAGGGGAGAAAAGCCTGATCGGATCAACATCAGCGACGAAGCCATCATGGGTGGGAACAGCCATTGAGGCATAGGAAAGAGCGGTGTGAGTCGTAGGATTGACATCGACGAACAAGGAAGATTCACGGTTTTGCGGGAATCCGAATTTATTGGCAAATGCAATATCTTGTATTCCATCGGGTTCCGAAGTCGCAAATAAGGTGGCGATAGTATCTTGGGGATCAGGCAAGTCAGCACCAAAGCGGCTTGCCAGGTCTACTAGTGGGGCAAACTCCGGATTTGTTGATTCTAAACCAGTAATTCCGTCTTCAGCCACAATTTCCAATGGTAGGGATGCCTTCTCGCCCGGACTGAAAGTATCAAAGCTTCCGTCATGAAAACCCAGCCAAAACGGGCTGAAAAAGACGCCTTGCTCCGGCGATAAGTTTTCAATGGTAACCTTTAAGCGCACAGCTTGCGCCGATGATGCTGTCAATAAGGTTAAAGCGACTGCAACTGACGAAGCGAAAATAGGTTTTAGTCGATTGGTATGACGTTTGACAAATTTATTCATGTTAAAGTTCCTCAACAGTAAATTTCCTCTAACCCCCTCTGGGTGCTTCGAGATTGCAAGCCTTCTGGTTAATTGTTCGCGATATTTTGCGAGTTCTTGGAGAATCTTAGCAAAAATGCTGGATGACGAAGTATCAAAAAGAACCAGTGACAGAATTGAGTGTGCAACACTACTCGCCGTCACTTTATCTATCTCAAGCCCTAGATACAACCTTCTTTATCAAAGCTTAAAGAAAAATGGTTTATGCGAAGAAAAATGTATATTTATGTAACGCTTTTGCTCAGGACTCGTCAACAGCCTGCCTGTTTCCTCCAGAAGGTTTGATCCCTCTAAGTACCTGGACATATATTTATTCTGTCTTTATTGAGAATTGGCTGTGTAGAAATGGCGTTGGAGAGCGCTATAGCGATCGCTCTCCCTAATGTTAAGAAATATGTGACTAATGCATAGCTTGATAAGGGGGGGATGGTTAAAGCTAGTGTCAGGTTTAGCCCCGATGGTCAAAAAATGTCTAGATATCTAAATGCCGAAGAGCGATTCCCCTGCACTCGCTAAGATATTGAAGTGATTAAACCGTCGATAACATTAACAACCTCATTGTCTTGAAGACGTTCAACCATGATTCAAGCCAAAAATAAATTAACACTGCCAGAATTTATGGCACTGCCAGAAACGGGTATTGCCCATGAACTCATTGACGGTCAAGCTGTCCCAAAAATGTCTCCTAAACTTTTCCATTCACTGATACAATTCGCTCTAGTTAACTTGCTCAAAGAATGGCATCAAGCTAGAGGCATTGCCTGTCAAGAATGGGCAGTTATTCTCAAGCGCCAGGGTAAAGATTGGGTTCCTATCCCCGATGTACTCTATATTTATTTTGAACGCTTAGGTGAAGATTGGTTGCAAGATCAAGCCTGTCCTACTGCACCCGAACTGGCAGTGGAAATCATCTCACCCGGACAATCGTTTGGGGATTTAGCCGAAAAAGCAGTCGATTACCTGCAAGCAGGAG
>CAKZMA010000339.1 GCA_937127375.1 uncultured Coleofasciculus sp.
GGGTGTGGAAAACCGACCTCGAAAAAGCTGGGTTTTGTGGGCAGAACAAGGAAAATATCCTAATGTGATTATTGAACTGCTTTCGGATAGCACAGCTAAGGTGGATCGAGGGGATAAGAAAACACTGTATCAGGATACCTTTCGCACACCCGAATATTTTTGGTTTCACCCTGACACCTTAGAGTTTCAAGGATTCTGTTTAGTTCGGGGTGAATATCAGCCACTAGAGTCTAATCAGCAAGGCTGGTTATGGAGTCAACAGTTACAATTATTTTTAGGAGTGCATCAATCAACCCTGCGATTTTTCAGTTCAGAGGGACAGTTAGTATTAACGCCAGCAGAGAGGGCAGAATTAGCCCAACAGCAGGCTGAAGCGGCACAACAGCAGGTTGAGTTAGAACGACAACAACGAGAACTGGCACAACAACGGGTTGAGGAATTACTCGCTAAACTCAAGGAGCTAGGGATTGACTCTGATACAGAAAATTAAGTAGCTATAGCAACTGCTGGCATCGGTTAGGACACATCATTATATGTAGAGACGTTGCATGCAACGTCTCTACAATGGTGCCGAAAGTCCTAATCGATGTGTCTACTGCTATAAATATAAATTCTGTATCCTCGGTCAACCGAGGTGTTGCCTATTGTCTGGCGCATAGTGCTATACGTTCTGAAAATTTTCCAATCAAAAAGGGGTCATCACGACCCCCACCTTTGCCGTAGAAGCTATTTTTTAAAGCAACCCAGTATTTGTACCTTGTTTGCCAGTCGCTAGCTTCACTTTGATAATTTTGCCGCCCATTTTCATGATCCGCTGTTGTTCCCGAAACCAGTTGTCGTAGGGAACTAACTTAGTGAAATAGGTGTTTTGCAACTCCCGTTGAGTTCTGGTTCTAGTTTGGCTAGGGACGCAAGCCGTCACCTGAAACATTCGCATGATTGAAGTTCTCCTAATTAAAATTCAAAAACTTTAAATTGCAATCAGGTTTGGGACTCAACTGTCAATACTAGATTGTCAAAACTCATCTGCTTAACTAAAAAGTCAGACGTGCCTTTAACAAGCTAGCACTCACAATTGATTTCCCAAACCTTGAAAAAATGATTGACTACAGGTTCACAAAGGAATGTTCTAGAATTCTCTAGCTCAAACCCGAGCAAATGTAGTCGAAGTAAACACCCATTTCCTTACCAGCATCAGCACCAACCAGACTGGCGGTAACTTCTTTCATGGCTTGGATGGCTTGTACGGTTGCACTAATGGGAACACCTAGAGAGTTATAGGTTTCCTTGAGTCCATTCAGTACACGCTCATCCAGGATGGAGGTGTCACCCGCCAACATGGCATAGGTGGAGTAGCGCAGATAGTAGTCCAAGTCGCGGATACAAGCAGCGTAGCGGCGAGTGGTGTACATATTGCCACCCGGACGAGTGATATCCGAGTAGAGCAAAGACTTGGCAACAGCTTCTTTAACGATAGTTGCTGCGTTAGCACTGATTGTGGTTGCCGCACGCACCCGCAATTCACCCGTGGCGAAATAGCCCTTGAGCTTGTCCATCGCAGAGGCGTCCAGGTATTTTCCTTGAACGTCGGAAGAGTTAATAACAGAGGTAATTGCGTCTTGCATCGATTCTATTTTCCTTATTTCACCTAGTCTCTCAAATCCTTAAGACAGACGTGCAACGTCCAGGTGTGGAAGCGTCATGCTACGTCTTTCCCAGTCGGATAGGGTCTACTGCATTGCTCCGATTACATAGTCGAAGTAGGAGCCAGCTTCAGCCGCATCTTCCCCAGTCATCATACCGGTAGCAGCGTTTTTCATGGCACGAACGCCTTCGACAACAGCGTCAACGGGAGTCCCTAAAGACTTGTACATTTCGCGCACGCCGACTAAGCCAATTTCTTCAATTGGGGTAACATCGCCAGCGACAACACCATAAGTGATCAGGCGCAGATAGTAGTCCAAGTCACGCAGACAAGTTGCTGTCATTTCTTCACCGTAGGCATTACCACCGGGAGAAACAACATCAGGACGCTTCTGGAATAACTGGTCTCCAGCTTGCTTAACGATGCGCTCACGAGAGTCTGTCAACGTTTGAGCAACCCGTAGGCGACGATCACCAGAGGTCACAAACGACTTGATCCGGTCTAATTCACCAGGGCTTAGGTAACGAGCCTCGGCATCGGCATTCACGATTGATTTCGTGACTATACTCATTTACAGGATTCCTCCTCCAAGAATGTAACCAGGTGTGCTTAAACTGGCTTATTGTAACTTTTGAAACGCTGCAACGCTTCCCCATGGGCTAGACTTTTCAGCTTAATGGCTGACTCTGCCCGATCTTGAAACGACTTAATCGACTCAAGATTGGTGAGAGTAGCTAGCGATACATTAGGTCAGTGAGACAGCTCTCTTCCGCAAATATTTTGCGATAGATTGTTCACACTTTTCCTATGTTCGCAACATTTTGTAACATTTGTCCTCAGATTTTGGGGTGGGGGAAGGCTGATTGTAGAGACGTAGCACGCTACGTCTCTACACCCTATCCTCCTCAAAGACGTGCCATGGCACGCCTGGAACATTACCCTAATCCCTAATCAGAGATAGCTTTGATACTGCCCAAGTAATTGCCTGCTGGCAATGAGGGAACGCGAGGATAAGGAACCACATAGTTCCCGAAGAAACGAGCATACTCTGAACTATCCACAATAGCAACCACAGCGGCATTCAGCCCTTGTTCAGCCATAAGTTTAGTGTAGTCCTGAATCTCCGTTTGAGTTGCAGGAGTCCGTCCTAGGAGATGACGGAACAAGAACTCGATGACTTTGGCACTGGGATAGGGTGAGTAGAAGCGCTGGCGATAGCTTTCACTACATACCAACCCCTTAACAAAGTCGCGCACCGAGATGTCACCCTGGCTCAGTTTACGCTCTAAGTCAGGCTGTCGATAGGATGGGGGAATTTCACCTGTCCAGATATCCATCACCTGAGCATAAATTGCCTCAATCACCTGAGCCGTTTCGTCCGGATTTCCGGGGTTTAGGCGGAAAATCCGTGCGGGTTTACGATTGGCAATTCCGATGGCGGGTTGAACCGCTGGATTATTGTCCTTGGGTACAGAACGACTGAGTTCGACAAAATCAGGCTTAGGTGTCGCCATATCCGCGATCGCTTTCCCCGTCAAAGGCAGTTTTGCCCCATCCACTCGCGAACTGACTGGCTCAAAGCTAGGAACCACCAGTTGATCATTCTGCTTGGTCAGCTTGTTATAGAGTTTCTCGGTATTGGGGAAGTTCGCCGCCGGTAAAGTGGGGAAGCGACGATAGGGAACCGTATCTTCACCAAAGACTTGAACATACTCCATGCTGTTAACCATGGCACTGATAAAGCCTCGGATACCCTGGGATGCCAGAATTTGGTTGTACTTCTGGATTTCCTTTTGATTTTCCGGTGCCCGACCCAAGAAATGCTTGGTTCCAAATTCAATCACCTTGGTGTTGGGGTAAGGGGTGTAGAACTCTTTGATGTAGAGTTCAGAGCAACCTAATCCTTCAATAAACTCCTTGAGGTTAATCTCACTATTCCCTAGTTTGCTTTCTAAGCTAGAGAACTGACCTTTAACCACATAAGGTTCAACATCGCGCTCAAAGATTTGGCGATACGCAGCACGAATCAGAACCTTCACGGCTGGCTTATCGTTGAGATCCGTCAGCTTAAAGATCTTGGTCTGCTGGCGCTTGGTGCTAACGCCCTGATTGATCCGGAATTGAACATCCGGCTCAGTCCGAGTTTCGGACACCTCTCCCATCTTCACATAGGTTGGGGTTGCTGGTAATTCTGGCTTAGTACCCACATCCTCACGAATCGCACCCGGTCGAGCCGATCGCAATTGTAGCCCCCCAGGTGTCAGATAGCGCTCGTAGGGAACCGTATCTTCCCCAAAGGCTTCCTCGTATTCTTTGCTGTCAATCAGCATATCCACCAGGGCGTAGAAGCCTTTTTTGGCACAAATATCAAAGTATTTGTTCGTTTCCCCGCGCCCGTAAGTGGGACGTCCTAGCAGACGACGGTGGATATATTCCACAGCCTTCATCACGTACAGAGATGTCCAATACATCTTGCGGAAGACATCCGACTTCGCCAAGATGCGGATAAATTCCCGGATTGTAATTTCGCCATTTTCCAGCTTAATCTCCGCCACTTTCTGGCGTTGACCGTCATAAACCTCCCGTCCAAAGACTTGGCGATAGCAAGCACTAATCACCTTTTGCGTCGAGCTTTCGGCAAATGTGACACTAGCTGCTTTAGTGCTAGGAATCTGGTCTAAGCGGAAGACTTTCGCCCCCAGAGAACCGGGAAACTCACCCCTTGCCTGAGGATTGCTGTTTTGGTTATTAATCCCCGGTCCGCGATGGATCAGGATGCGCTTAGTATCCTTGCCAAAACCAGCCGGTTGTGTGTTGGGATTGCGAGTTTCTTTGGGAAAAATTGCCCCAAACTGAATCTCTAAGGGGTCATTACCTGCACCGTAAGGGTGTTGATCCGGTAAAGGCTGCTCATACTTGGCAAAGGTGGTGATAAATTGCGGTACCTTGCGGAAGGGGGCGCTGTATTTGAGCAAATCTTGCTGCATTCCCCAGTTGCGGCATTCCTGAGCCTCCTGTCCCAATCCCCGCAGGTAGGGAACGGTTTCTTCGCCAAAGTAATCGGAGTATTCCTGAGAATACACCAAGGCGTCCACCAGCGCAGGTAAACCGCCATCGGACACAATCGAGAAGTAGGTTTGAACTTCTTCGCGAGAGGAAGGACCCCGACCCAGGAAATGACGGAATGCCAGTTCTAAAGCGCGACTGTTTATAAAGGGTTCGTAAAATTGCTTACGGTATAGGGGCGATTTACCCAGGCGACGCACAAACTCCTTCATGGAGATGTCGCCATTTTTCACCTGAGATTCTAGGTACGATATGGATTGGCTGTAGGCGCGGCTAATATCACGCTCAAAGATCTGCCGATACGCTGCCTTGACCACTTGGTTCTTTTCTGATGCCGATAGTCCCGGCTTCATCACGAACTTCGGACGCCGTTCTGCGGCATTGAAGTAACTTTGAGGCAGTTGTAACCCTTGCTGATCCGGCGAAGGACGTTGGCGGACTTTATTGGCTGGATTGGGGGCTTTGAATTCGTTAATCAGAATCTCAAAGTACTGACCCACGATTTCCGCCGCTTCAGCATCGCGCTTAAAGTATCCCAAAGACGCCACCCGCATTTCTTGCAGTGCCAGTAATGTGGCATCTCCAGAGCAGGCATTTTCGATAATTTCCCGTAATCCGCGAACGTTGACGGTAATAATATTCGGATCACCCGCGACAATCGCATAAGTGACATAGCGCAGCATCCAAGACAAGTCCCGCAGGGATTTCTGCATATTGCTTGGACCATAGCGGGCGACGTTGATCGGTCGGAATCCCGATGGCGCTGGACCGCCACTGGAGGCGCTAAAGATGTTCCGGAATCCTTCAAAGAACCCTCCGCCACTTTCCACATACGTCGCGGTTCCTAGTGTCATCGTGCGTCTGACATCACCTGTACCCGCACCACTGGTTGCCATTGCCATTTCCGGTGCAGGTTCTTCCTGGGGCTTTTCTAAATACGCCATCGGGGAACCCCCGACAAAAATCCGGTTAGCGGCACGAGATACGATCAAGTCTGAGTTTTGAGTAATCAGATTGGCAATATCTATGCGTCTGGTACCGGATTGGAAGTATTCGGACAGTTCAATTAGCTCTCCTTTGCCCAAGAACCGATCTTGCTGTTCGGCTTGGATAATGTTGCTAATCGGTACGGTTTGATACAGTTGCGGACGTGCAACTGAGCTTCCACCACTTGCCTTAACACTCATTGATTTTCAAACGCTCCCATCGACAATTGCTACTGACTGTGTTAACCCTGACCAGGGTATTCATCCAGTTGAGAAGGTAGAATAGGTTCAGCACATTAAGATTTATTCCCAGACCCGATTGCTCATGAGCTGGGATATTCTCCGTCACCTTACCCTAAATCAACCAGTGACCTCGCTAAACCTGGTCAGAATCTAGAGTGAACTACCAACATCAAATCGATTATGATGTTAGCTTCGCGTCTCATTCGCCGATGCCGCCACACCATAAAGATGTATTGGTCTTACTCAGCGTCTCTGGTTGGAATCCAACCTTTATCTCCGAGAGTTGGAGAACCCGCGCAGCCGCCCTTCCAAGGCAGAAAAGCTTGCTGATTTGTTTACACAAAAGTTTAAAACGTTTCTGATCTGCTTAACGGCTTTATTAAGAAGTGTATAGAATACATGCCAAAATCTTACAGTGTCATAACAGAGTCATCATAGTGGATTAATCTCACTCACTGAGAAAAAGCATAAGTTTTGTTACATTAGTTTGGATTCCCCGTTCCCTGTTCCCTGTTCCCTGTTCCCTGAGAAAACATGACCAATGACAATACCAGCACCGCTGTAGCCCAATTGTATGACGCTTACCCCTTTCCCCCAGAACCCCTGTTGGATGAACCGCCGCCTGGGTATAACTGGCGCTGGAATTGGTTAGCCGCCTATAGTTTCTGCACGGGTCAAAAACCATCAAGGCAGGATATTCGGATTTTAGATGCGGGTTGTGGTACTGGGGTAGGAACCGAATATTTGGTTCACCTGAATCCTCACGCTTCAGTTGTGGGTATTGATTTGAGTGCTGGGGCGTTGCAGGTGGCGCAGGAACGCTGTCATCGTTCTGGGGCGAATCGGGTTGAGTTTCATCATTTGAGTCTTTATGATGCCCAACAACTGGAGGGAGAGTTTGATTTAATTAACTGTGTGGGCGTGTTGCATCATTTGCCTGATCCGATTCGCGGCATTCAGGCATTAGCACCTAAGTTAGCACCAGGGGGCTTGATGCATATTTTTGTCTATGCTGAATTGGGGCGCTGGGAAGTGCGGCTGATGCAACAGGCGATCGCACTCTTACAAGGGGAGCAGCGTGGGGATTACCATGACGGGGTACAAGTCGGACGTCAGGTGCTTGAATCTTTACCAGAAAACAATCGAATTGTCAAGCGAGAAAAAGAACGTTGGTCATTGGAAAATCAACGGGATGCGAATTTCGCGGATATGTATGTGCATCCCCAAGAGATTGACTACACGATTGATAGTCTATTTGAGTTAATTGAGGCGTCGGGGTTAGAATTTATCGGCTTTTCTAATCCTGGATATTGGCAATTGGATCGGCTATTGGGGAAAAATCCCGGATTAATGGAACGGGCGAGTGGGTTGAGCGATCGCGAACGGTATCGTTTGATTGAATTGTTAGATCCAGACCTGTCCCATTATGAGTTTTTCTTGGGGCGTCCGCCTTTACCGAAGGTCGATTGGTCACAGGATCAGGAATTATTAGCGGCGATTCCAGAACGGAATCCCTGTATGGAAGGGTGGCCCAGTCAATGTCTATTTAACTACGACTATCAGATTATTAATTTATCAGATACGGAGTTTGCTTTCCTGGAAGCCTGTGACAAGAACAGTAGTCAACAGCGCACTGTGGCAGAGATGTTAAGGGATGTAGAGTTAGGATTAGATGGCGTGCGATCGCTCCAACAACAGCAGCTTATTATCTTGAGTCGGTAATCGTCATTTGCTTCTGTAGGGGCGGGTTTCACAACTATCCTTTCTTCTTGCACCCAAATGTGACTAAACCCGCCCCTCAACCCCACCGTACACACACATCAGGTGTCAATGTCATTTGTTATGCATTCTGTAGGGGCGGGTTTCACAATTATCCTTTCTTCTTGCACCCAAATGCGACTAAACCCGCCCCTTAACCCAACCGTAAACACACATTAGGTTTCGATTTCTTTAGGTGAAGGGTCAAGTCAGGGCGGGTTTAGTTAAGTTAGTGGTTTGATCCGATGCGTTATGGGTAAAACCCGCCCCTACACATTCAAAATTCAACACTCAAAACTTATTGTAAATGCGCGTTATTATTCAGCGAGTTAAATCCTCTCAAGTAACCGTTAATGGTGAAGTCGTTGGCAAAATTGGTCAAGGACTAAATTTACTCGTGGGGATTGCGGATAGCGATATGGAAGCTGAATTAGATTGGATGGCGCGAAAATGCTTGGATTTACGGTTATTTCCGGGAACCGATAGCAGTAGCGATCGCTGGGAACAGTCGGTTCAGGAAATTGGCGGTGAATTGTTGGTGGTGAGTCAGTTTACCTTGTATGGAGATTGTCGCAAAGGGCGTCGTCCCTCGTTTTCGCGATCGGCAAATCCAGAACAAGCCGAACAGCTTTATCAGCAGTTTGTAGAAAAGTTGCGTCAAAGTGGGTTACGAGTGGAAACTGGGGTATTTGGGGCGATGATGCAAGTCTCGATTGAAAATGATGGACCCGTGACATTGCTGCTGGAGCGGTAAATTGATGAAATCTTGATAGTGCGAGCATCTTGCTCGCTACTAATACCAATAGGGCTTCCGCAAAGGCTATATATGTAGGGTGTGTTAGCGTAGCGTAACGCACCTTAACTAATACATAAGGTGTGGCTGCGTAAGTCTTGACCAACTCTAAATGCATCACAGTTTAGCGCCGTTCAGAGGATTTATTTGAACGTAATAGTTCACCAAGTTTAATCACGATCGCGGTGAATATCGCCACCCATACTCCGGCAAAGATACTAACATTGAGGCTAACGACAAAATTAGCTTGAGGTTTGCTAAGTTGCCAGTGGCTAATATAAGCGTTGACTGGCGGTAGTTCTGTAATCATTTCTAAATCAGGAACAGAGGCTAAAATCGACGCGGTACCTAAGCCGACACCGACAATAGCAATATTATTTTGGAAGTTGCGATCGCGCTGCGCTTGTTCTATCTCAACAATTCCCCGCACGGTATCAGTTAGCCCTTGTAATGTGCCTAAACTGGGGGTTAAGCTGGCGATGTCTTGTTCGAGTTGCGGTTGATAGTGTTTCTCAACGGTTTGACTAAAGGCGTTGAGGAAGGTTAGCTTAGTTGTACCACGTTTTGTGGCTTGGGTTTCAATTAAGTTCAAATAGTTTTGATAGTTATAGAAATTGGTGATAATCGTTTGCTGTTGATTGGCTAATAGGTTAAGTTTTTGACTGTAGCGAAACAGGATATGGCGGTTATTATTTAAGTCGCGTTTCAGTTTATCTAAGTCGTAGCCACCGGGAGTGGGAAAGCTAGGGAGAATTTGATTAAACTCGTTCTGGAGTTCTTGTTTTAGTTGGCGGCTGTAGGTGTAAGCGTACCAAATTTTATGGCGATGGCAGAGTAAATTTAGCCAATATCGATATAATTTTCCTGCCGCTTCCATTTGCTTGTCATTGGTATAGAAAATAATCAGAGTATGACTATTGGCTATGGGTTTATCGGAGAGTTGAGGCGAACGCCAGACTTCAAATACTGTTGCGCCCATAAATTGCCCAATTCGTTGATGATCCCACTCTTGACCCACTAAAGTTTTGTACAGGGTTTGAGCGAGGTTTTCGAGTTCATCTTCTTGGCTAGAAGATACCCAACCGGAAATCATCCAGGTTTGTCCTAGAGTTAAGTCTGTGGTGGGAAAATCTGGGGTTAGGGTTTTGAGTTGGCTGAGGTAATTTACAGAAATTTGCGTATCTTTGGGATTAGCGGAACGGTCAAATATAAAGGCTTGAGTATCACCTAAGTTAAAAGATTGATAGCTCCCATCGACGAGACAATCGCCCAGTTTACCACTAAATTTTAGTTTATCGTCGAATTGGGTTAAATCATAAACATTACTCAGAGATGCTTTAACATGATCGGGGAGTTGTTGCCAAAAATGCTGATAGGGTTTTAGGATATTGATGGAATCAAAACCTAATCCTTTGATCAGAGTATAGGCAAATAAGTCAAGGGTTAGATAGCTGTAATTAATCATTCTTTTTCTGCCGAGACAACCGAATAAAGAGTGATTTTAATTTAGATAATGGTTTTTGCGCCTCTTTCTCTGGTTCCGACGATTGTAGACTCACTGCCATTAGATTTTCTAGGGTTTCGGGTTCAGGTTCGTCTGAGGGATTGGGTTCATCAAAAGACATCCATATATTTAGCTGGTTGGGTTGATATTGACGTTGAATCTCCAGACGAGTTTGTTCGTAAACAGGTTTAATTCTCTCATGTTCGGCTAACTCCAGCAAGCGATTGGCGGCGGCTGTAGTGTTTTCTGTAAATAGGTGTCCGACTTCGTTGATTTGGTGTTTTAAGTCGGGGGGAAGGGGTTTATTTTGTTGAGTTAAGGCTTCAAGGAAGGCGTAAATAGTCACGACTTCTAAGCTATTGATAGATGATTTCATCACAAAGCGTATTATGGGGTGAGATTTGGGTTTCGTTTTCTGCGGCGTTTTTCTGGGTGCAAGGATGGTGCCCCTACGATAATTATATAAGAATGGCTTGTCAATTCATTGTAGTGCGAGCATCTTGCTCGCTACCCATTCCCAATTTAAATGCGTGACAGGTTATCAGTTAAAACTCAGATATTGCACCATGCTCAATAAGGCAAATTGTAGTAGTGTGGCACACCGAATTGGGTTAAGATTTATGCACAAACGCTATGTATGGTAGGGGCACGATAATATCGTGCCCTTACAGCTTAAGCCAGAAACCCCTCACCCCCAGCCCCTCTCCCACTCTGGGGAGAGGGGAGCAAGAAAGGTGTTATATTGTAGGCGTAGCCACCTACCTTTTTTATCATTAATTGTTCTAATTCCCCTTCTCCAAGGAAACAAAAGCGAAGCATCCTCTGTCATCCCCCCTCTTTGTAGGGGGGAACGAGGGGGGTGGGAGAAGGGGTTAGGGGATGAGGGTGAAACGCTCCCCCTGTATTAGTTTTCACCTTACCCTACGAATGGTGATTTAGATGCTAATAAAGCGTCCGTGCTAATTGTTATCAAAAATGATTACCTGTGATGATGAAACCCGCCCAGTGATAAGGATGCTCAAAGGGAGGTTTACCTGCCATCATTTTATCCGAATCTTGTTGAATTAAAGCCGCTTCAGTTTTGAGATATTCGCTAGCGTGAGGATGAGTGGCTTTTACATCTTGAGCGAGTTCAAGATACCATTTCACCAGTTCACGATTTGTAACTTGCTTGAGCCAATTTTGTGCCTGTTTGAGAGCATACACCGGATGTTCATCCGCTTTCAGATATTGATAAAAACGAATTGTCAGCAAAGCAGTTGAACGTTCATCCACAGTCCAAAGGGTACTAATCACATAACTGGCTCCTTTGGCGAGAAACGCGCTAACCAGCCCCACATATTCATCAATCAGGTTCTGGGAATTCGTAATCCCGGTTTCGCAAGCGGAGAGAAAGATGAGATTATAATTGCCAAAGTCTAACTGTTCAAAAATATCTGCCATGGTTAGCTGATCCGCAATTGTCAGTTGTAGGGCGGATGCTTTAGGATTGTCTATATTGTGATAAGCATGACCGATAAATTGAAATGTGCCAGTATTTGATTTTAAGTCTTGAATCAGTTGTTTTTTACCGAGGCTTGAACTATTTAGCCGTTGGCATTGGGGATATAAGCTAGTCAGGATATTAGACGTAAGTGGGCGATAGATGGATTGCCTATCAGGATTTTCTAGACTGAGGAGCGATTGAGCAGATTGATAGGGTTGCAGGTTTAATCCGATTTGGAAACTGGGTAGATAAGTGATGGTAAACTTTGGGGGAAAAAGGTAATGGAGAGGGAGGAGATGTAAGTCGCGATGAGGAATTAAAATGAGTTGGTCAACATCTCTGAGATAGGGCAAAATATCACGAATATGGAGAATATATTCCAGGCTGCGTAATTGAGAGTCCATACTTTGCCACCAACGATGGGTTGTTGTTTAGGCTTGGCTGTAATGGCGATAGTCTTGTTTCCATTGATTTAACCAGTCTTCAAACTCTCGCAATTGATTGGCGGTTGCTGGATAAGATTTTTTGGGTTGATTAAAGAAAGGAAATGGCGAGCGCTTTTTCTTTGATTTGATGGGTTGAAGCTGGAGGATTTGCGGTAGTTGGTTATGTTCGAGAATAAAGGTAGTAATGGCGGCGGGACTAATATGCCAGTAAATTGCAGCCGTATGGGGATTAAGTTGCTGTTGGATTTGGTTATAGGTGAGGTTGGGAGCTTTATAAGCTTTGCCATATTGCAGCCAGCCTAAACAGGTATTTTTGCGTTCTTCCGCTAATTCTAAGGCTTGAATATGTTGTTCGGGTTCGGATGACTGGGCGAGGGTATCGACTTGGTATTGATTAAATCCGGCAAATTTCTGTTTGAAGTGGATATAGTTCTCATCGCTAAAGTTAGAGTCTTGCAGCCATCGTTCTAATAAATCGGTGCCTTGGTTAAGTAGTTCTTGGACTTGTTTCGGCGTGCTGATGTATTGACAAACCCGGATTAAGTCTTGCAGTATTTCTAGTTGTCGCTGGCGACATTTGGCAGTATCAAGAAGCTTAAATGCTTTTTGATAACAGCCTTCGGCTTTGAGTAATTTATCGAAATTACTTTCCTGTCGTCCTAGTTGGTAATAGGCTTTAGCTTCGTTATAATAAAGTTGACCACGCCCTTCTCGATGTTCAGGGGTGTCTAAATTAAGGTGTTCTCTGCCATCTTCCCAGTTTTGGAAAGTTTCTTCGTAGCGTTTTAAGT
>CAKZMA010000340.1 GCA_937127375.1 uncultured Coleofasciculus sp.
CTCTTAGTAGGGGACTGAAGCGTTTTGCTACCTATTTTCATGCCGGAGTTGGTAGCAGCCGTTCTGTGTACAGTTCGCCTAATACGCTGGTCAATTTTTTTAAGGAAAGTTAATACTAACGGCGATATGTTTTATTCATTTGCATCATGAGAGCAACCTCAGCATCGGCTTGGTCAGTTATTTCCATGCAACCCCAATTAGAACTTCTGCACAACTGTCTGTCTCAACAGGAACGTATAAGCGTAAAAACTCAAATTGTCACAGCTATTCTTTATCCCTTGTCTCCATCTCCACCCCCTCAAGTCGGGGACTTTCAAGTTGGGGCAATTGTTCAACGCGATCGCTATTATGGTATCGTGGCTAAGATAGAGACTAATTCCTATCGACCCATTACTATTGTCTGGGATGGTACGCCTGATGAGAAATCAGATTTTTTTGCTTACACCACGGATGAAATTCGCGTACTTCACATCAAACTTCTCCCCAAATTTATCCCCCATCAAACGTTTATTTGTTTACCGCCAAAGACAGTCATTCAGCTAGAAGATGGGGAAATTTTGATGTTCAGCCAACCCAGTTATTTCGGGGTTGAGGCTGTCGAGAAGGATAGCGATCGCATCACGATAAGCAATCGCTGTGAACGACTGATAGTCCCACTTTCGGGTTTTCCTGGCTTGGCTATAGCTTGTACTGTACAATTACCGGATAAAGCCAAGTTAGAAGCGGCATCAAGGAATCTTTCCCCATCTGATCTGAGGATTCGCTGCAAACTTTGGCTGTCGCTTTCTGCTCCCATTAATCTTCTAGAAATAGTTTACATCAATCCTGACTATCAAAATGAGTTAAAATTAAGGCTGATTGATAAGCTCAATCAAAGTGAACGGGGAAAAGAGTACACAATTTTTGACTTAAATGCGGCTTGGGGACAAGCTTGGCAGCAGCATCTTGACCAATTGATGAATAGCCAAGGATTGTACGGACTTAAACCCGGAGATTTAGTGATCAAAGAAGGTTGGAAAAGTCCAGGAACTGTAGTTAGTGTTAATTTTAATTTCAGTAAGTCTTTCACTATACAATGCCACGATACAACCAAAAGTTACAACCGTGGTGAACTCAGTAAAGTTGAAACAGTTTTCCTCTCTGCCAATGTCGTTTATCAAGTTTCCGAAGACAAAGGTTATTTTCAAGTAGGAATTTCCGTACCAAAGCTTTAGCTAAGGCTTGGCTAAAACCCATCAAGCGGCTAGTGGGTCGGCTTTCCAACTTGCAGCGAATTGATTGTCCAGACTATGGGTTGACCGGGAAAAAATGGGAATATTCGGTTGAACGTCCTCGCCACAAGACTCTCTCGAAACGATTAGAGTATCTACAAAAGGTGGCTGACCTAAAACTTGAAGAATTTCCTCGTAATTTTTAATGAAGACCTAACCCTAGAAAATGATACCTTCATCCAGGTTAAGTCAGAAGCAAACCAAGGTTTATCTTGTTATATCATGTCCGGTCAAACACCCCTAATAAAAACGCCTAAAACCTTTGTTGCTATAGTATTGCAATTATGGGTAATCGTTAGGACATAATATTATACCAAATCCGATTGCGAGAACCCACTTTAAAATTAAGGCAGTAAAACGCCATAAACATTATTGCGTCATGCTTGTAGCGTTTTAAAAAATGCATCTATAAGGGGGGTGTGGGAACAGGATTTGGTATTATTCGTTGTTACACAAAACTCGAACCAACAGAACTGTTTTCCAACATCCGTGTAGCTGATTAGCAGGTAATTCTTGAACAACTTTATATAGTCCGCTAGCCAGCCTATTAGCCAGATGTGGACAAGCTAAGAAAATCTTTTCAAGTAGACTGTTGAGAGAACGGCTTGTGGTATGTGGATCGTTTGCCTTGACAGGAAGATTCAGCACACTTTCAAGAAAATGATTAACAATTTCAGGAGCTACGAGTTCTTGTTGTTTCTGAGAATTGATTAGCCCAGCAATGGTGACCAATTCCTGCTCCACTTTTGAGCGAAGGTTTTCATTGCCGCTATTTGCCACCTGATAAGAGGCAAGCATTAGAGCAAAACTTGCCGTAGATGGTTCTGCGCGGTAAAGCTCAACAATATCAAGATCGTTTAATAGGTTGCTTAGTGTCTCGGCAAGGTCACTATAAATTGGCAAGTCTCCAACTAAGTTGATGATTAATAGCCAGTTTTGTCTAGAAAATGGGTCATTGACAATAGCATTTAACGCACTTTCAACTATTGCTTTGAGTTGAGCAGATGCGACTTGATGTCCCAGATGTTCACCAAGTATATTAATCAAATATTGACTGCGATCACCGCCTAATAAAGACCCTAAATTATCTTGGGCAAGTGCTGAGCAATCGTGAATAAGAGTAGGAGAAAGAATCTGCTGACCCTCAACAGTTTTAACGGCAAAGGCAGCCATCTTGTCAATAATCCCCCCTGATCTGAGAAACTCAGCATCATACTCAGCTAATATTGCTGCAATTCCGTGAACAACAAACTCTATCCTGTTAAGTCGTCGAGGATGGAGAACGTCATTCCAAAATTCTGGGTTGCGATCAAAAATGTCAGCACTAATCGATCTCAGTGTGGAATGCTCCTCTATTTTTTGAGTGAACTCCTCTACTTTAATTTGGGGGTGATACAAAAGGTTATATAGTTTGCTCGCATGTGCCCAAATCATTGCTAGCCGCATTGAAGGCAGCCACTTCCTAGTCTCGTGCCAATAACTAAACTCACCACTGAGGAGATTGAGGATTGCCTGAAATAACCGGAATTGAAGTTCACCGACATCGCCACAAAGTTCGTCAAGGATATGTTGAATTAAGTCAGTTGAGTCGGGAGAAAGCAGCGCTAAATCAATCAGATGTAGCTGGCATACTGGAGAAGTTAATCGGGAGGCAAATCTATCTAGCACCGCTCGTCTCTCACTTGATGGCAACTCCCTAAATGTCTCTCTTACCTGCACAGGAAGTTTAACTGGAAGGCAACAAAGGCGTTCCAGGCAGATTTCAAGTCCTTCAGCAGCCAATAAGGATTCTGCTGCCAGAGTTAGTTTTTCGTGGAAACTTAGGCTTTCTGCTGCATACTGTTCAAGGTGAAAATGTCGTAGTAGCCCAGCCCCTGATGGAGGAATTAAGTCATCAATTGTCAAGCCGCGATCGTCATGAAGCTTCTGCTCAAACGATGAGTAGAAAACTGCTGCTGACTGCTCACGCCATTCATTTGTTCGCTCAATGCGCCTGTGAAGGTCTGTGGTAGATACAATTTCACTGACCACCCTTTCAAAGGTGGTATTATCACAGTCAAACCAGAAACGATGCGATCGCAGAACTTGCTCTCGTACATGGAGATTATCTGATGCTAATAGCATCACATTATCTTGCCATGCGTATAGGGTTGAATCTGCTTCATTGATAAAACGAAGTTGAATCGAAGACTCATTCTGTACTGACCGAATTTTGAAAGTAATTTGCGGCTGTAAGGCTGCAATATTTACTTCTTCACCCTTAACGACTGTGGCAATTGCTTGCCAAAAGTCTGATGCCGGAAAAACCAACGAGTCTAGGTGTATAGCGTCAACCAATTGAATACCAAAATAAGCTGTCAACTCGGTTTCGCTATCCAGTTCTTTCTGTAAAACACTTGGAAGATCCCGATAAAAACCCTCCAGCATAAGTCGGTTCATGGCTTGCAGGGATTCGTTTCCTTCTCGCTCCCGCCCTAAGTGAAGAATAATATCTTTGATTAATCGTGCTACAGAAGTAATTACTTCTGGATTTGCTTTGAAGCGATTTTTCGTAATTCGCCACTCAAGCCACTGAAAATACTGCTGAAGACGGCTAGTATTTTGATAGGAATCACTACTTTCAAGTCGGCACAACTGAAGAGCGCGAAAGTAGAGACTGCTGATGTCAAGGCTAATCAAATCAAGCCTCTCATTATTTGAATCAACATTCGGTAAGAGATGTTGAATACCAAAAGTGCCAGTCTGTAGGTTTTCTAGCACCCAATCCGAATAAGCCACAGCAATTTCTTGAGAAAAGTTGCTATCAGCCCAAACATCGCCTATAGCATCTTCTGCTGCCTTACGGCACTCAATAACAAACCTCATTTCACCTTCAGGACTAATCGAGCCTTCAGGCATTGGAGGACGTTGAAGTCTGTGCGAATCCAGCAAGCAGGAAGCAATATAGCGACGAATGATGGCTAGTTCTTCAGTTTCTTTAACTCTGCCACCCGTCACTATTGCTTGCTTCAAGTGATAAATGATTTCTTTACTCGTGATGGGAATATACCGAATGTTAGCTGTACGTAGCTGCAAAATTTTATCGTAATAGTCCGTTTCACTTAGATCACCACTAACCCGTAGTGCCTCTAGAATTTCCAATATGCCGATAATTGGCACTCCACCATCTCGATGTGGATATTTGCTAAAGAATCGATCATCAATCCAGATAACATCCCCCGGTTGAGGCGTATATCTAAATAGATGGTAGGCTGTTAATTCCTTTGCACTCGAAGACTGGTGCAACTCAAGTTCTCTGTCAGAGTCAGGGTTAGGCAGTGCGATCACCTCGTATGTTCCTCGCTCTAGTCCAGTTGAGACTCGCTCTCTAAGCTCTCTAAGCCATCTCACCGATTCAGTTGAAGATTCGCTGGCATTGAGTACTACCTGTGCCTCACGAACACACTGATGCGTCACAAATACTCTGAAATAGTGACACACTCTTGCCAGCAAATCTGAGCCAGCTAAAAGAACAGCTAGTTCAGATTTCAAGAATACAGAATCATTCCGAGTTGGTAACTTTGGTGGTAAATCTGCATATCTCTGATCTCCCAGATTATTTAGTGCCGTTTCATATGCACTATTAGATAAAAGTCCCTGTTCTTTCAGTGCCTCGACTAGCCCACGACAATTGATAAACCTTTGTTGATCGGTCTCCTCTAACACTACGGGTTGCCTGTCCCGATTAACATCAAGGCGCTCCAATGGCAAAAACTCAACAACAAATCCATTCTCGGCACGAGCTTTCTCTAGTAGAAGTGCTGATTCTTTACCTAATTTTTTGATTAATTCATCATAATTTTCATTCAACGAGTGAGAAATTTCTCGCAGTTTCCCAGATTGCTTCAGTTGTAATATTTCGCGATAACTCTTCAGTCGAGAGGGCTGATGGGACACAAAATGATCGCATTCTTGCACAAGGGCAGTCGGTAGCATCTCTGAAATCAGAATTGGACTAAATCTCTGCTCCACTGCATCCAAAATGCTAAGGTGAGCAGCCAGCAAGAAAGCTGATATATCCAGATGCAAACGCAACTGAGCGCTTGAGTTCACCAATCCCTCTGGAAAGGGACGGGCACCATAACGTGCCA
Source organism: uncultured Coleofasciculus sp. (assembly GCA_937127375.1). GTDB lineage: Bacteria > Cyanobacteriota > Cyanobacteriia > Cyanobacteriales > Coleofasciculaceae > Coleofasciculus. Next base: position 5,402 of record CAKZMA010000340.1, read on the forward strand.
GCACTGGGTCTTTGAGAATAAGCCGGAAAATATCAGTAAGCGCAAATCTGTGTATCTGGGCAATCAAGTGAATAGGAAGTTCTGCGTTATCGTATTTCTGATTGATTAAAACTGCATTTTCTGCCCACTCCTGCTGCCGCTCCAGAAGTTCCTTAATGTTAACTGCCTGAAACGGGCCTTCTCCGTTGATAGCAAGTATCTGCGCCCGTTGTAAAAAAGGTTGCATCTCCGGATCTAGTCCCAGGTTATATCCCAGGGTAATGACTTCTCCTAAAATCTCCGCTTCAATGGGTGCGGTAACTGCCCGCTGCCATAGCTGACGTGCTAATGTGAAATCTTCCGATAGTAGACATCTAGCAGCTCGGAGCAAGGAAATTGGATGGACATCTTCTTGCTTTAATAGACGAGAAGCAGTACTCGCTAGCCCTCGCAAGTCTCCCAGATTTAGCTGGAGATCCATCAAGGTTACGAGATTTTCAACCGTCTCTTGCGATCGCGCCAACTCCTCTGCATCAGCAAGTGCCTGTGAGATCAATCCCAACTTTGCCTGACAATAGGCTCTCAAACGGCGCAGATAGGGAGGCAAAGTACTGCCTGGGAAAAGCTTTTGATGGTCATTCAATAGCTGAAAGCATTGCTCAAAGCGACCCGCTTGCCCAGCACACTGTGCTGCTAGACTGAGAGCATCAGGTGTTCCCACCGAATTCACCAAATCATCTGCCCTCTCTGCAACATAAACCCAGTCTTGTAAACTAGCTCGAAGGTGGCAAGCTTCGCTTAAATATTGACCATTATGACTTTCTTGCCAGCACATCTCTAGATACTCAGCAAGTACCTGCCAGTTACCACTCACCCGCGCCTGTTTTCGCAGAATTACGGCTCGAATGCTGCGATGAACAGCAGGGTTGCTAAACGTTTCACTTTCTTGAAGCGCGGTTTCCACCTCTCCATCTATCGCTAGAGTTTGTACATACCAGAAGAGCCAGACATCTCGATGACCTGTCTGTTCAAAGGTTTCACTTGTACGATGTAGAAGTTTTAGGGCAGGTTCAGGAGTACCTTGATCAAGGTAGATTCCGAGCAAAGCAACAATGCGAGCAAGGTCATTGCTTCCTTCCTGCACTAACGCTTCTAAGGCTTGTTGACTCTTAGATAAATCAATTTGGTAGTTGCGAACCGTTCTCCAAATTATGGCTTGTGGGTTAGTTGGATCGTCGGCAAGTAGTGCGGAACATAACTCTTGAGCCTCTGACTGACGATCTGGATCGTTCGCTAAACAAGCCAGATACCATATTTGCCAATATTCCCGTTGTTTTTCCCCTCGCTCAGTTTGAGAGGCGAGTTGCTTGAACTCCTCTGCGGCTCTGCGTAGGCGCTGCAAACTTTCGTCATCACGTTTGATAAGTGACCAGTCAACAGGTTGAACAAAGTCAATTAACTGTTTGGGAATAGCAGGTGAGAGTACACTGAAGTAATTAATAGTAGCCTCAGATGCCCTAATCTTCTCCCAATCGGGTTTTTCATAACGAGCTTGTTGAATCTTTACCAGAGCACTAGCGATGTCTCCTTTGTCCAAAAGTGCCAATGCATGTATGCGGTTAGTTCCAGCGTCAGGCTCTAAACCTTGAGGCAAGTTTTGCAGCTTGGTGATAACTTCCTCTGTACGTCCTAGTTCTAATAACAAGCCCAGTTCGAGATTGAAAAGGTCAATACTTGACGCGCTGCTAATCAGTCTCAGGGCAGCTTCTGCACCTTGAGTGTGATAGCTAATCAAAACTTGCAGGAGAGAGTCATCTGTCTCTGGAGCAATGGCACGGGCTTGTTCTGCCAAAGCTTTAGCTTTCTCAGCATTATGTTCGACACTAAGGACATAGCTTGATAGGGATTGCAAAATCTGTACTTGTAGGGGCTTCTCAAAGACATCCCAGTTTGAGTCATGCCGCAAGGCTTCGAGGCAGGCAAATGCTTGCTGCAAAAATCCTTGCCTATATAATTCCCGGAATTCGTCTAGCTGTTTAGCTTTTTCCTTCGACAACTCAGAGGACAAATGTCCAATCTTTGAACTGAGAACACCAAACGCCAATTGTATTTCTTGAGAATTTTCTGGAAATTGTGGGTATTGCTGTGGTACACGACCACAGATTTTTTCCACCCACTCCTGCGACCTTAGGTAGCGATAAACAATTTCAGGGTGAGGAGCTAACTTTTGACGTAGTGTGCTTGCTGACCAAGCTTCATATTTAATGCCATACTCCGCAAAACGTTGCTTTTGACGCCAAATTTCTTCTTGCTGGTCGGTTCGAGTCAGCGCACAGCCGATAAACAGAATGAATCGTTTAGTTTTCTTGTCCTGCCAGTATTCGATATGTTCCAGAAACTCATCAGAGGCTTTAATGATTTCGCTGGGAGAAAACTTTTTATAGCACTTACACTGACCGACTTCAGTGTAAATACCATCATGACAATGAGCGAACAAGTCAATCCCATACTGTTTTTGTCCTCGTGTACCATAGACATCGCAAGTGTCTAGTCCAGGTTGTACTGAGAACACGTCACAGCACATATCTTGGAAGTCGTACTCTCCCAATTCATAAAAGTTGGGGGGTGAATTAGGATTAACTCTGGAAGACAACATCAATATTCAAAAATTATGTTTATTTAACTAACTATAGAGTTCATCCTCGCTGAGGACTCTGCAACCGCAGTTAGTGTCAATGCGATCACTATCGCCATAGGTCAGATAGAGCAATAGCGAAACCAACAGCCAAGGATTTAATTTTTATTTCATTCTGCTCGTTACCCCTATCTTCAGCCAAATCAATCCGCTGATCCCGATTAGGCATTGCAGGCTCTATATAAGCTTAACGAATTTACGTCGTTTCAGCCATGCGGTGAGAATCGCTGAACTCTTCATTAAGCCCCACCTCAAACGCGACTACTCAAAAAAGGGCGAAACGTTCTGCTCAAGACAATGAACTCGCCCTACCACTTCCACAACCTTCCCCAAACCAAAGGCATAAAAACCCAACTCCAAAAGAACATCCGCGCTGTCAAACTCCTCCAACAACTCCAACGAGAAAACCGAAAACCCACCGAAGACGAACGCCACCAACTTGCCGCCTTCGTCGGATGGGGAACCGTCGCTGGTGCTATCAACCGGGATACCCTGGAACTGCTACCCGATAATGACCTCAATACCGACAACGCCTTCCAAACGCCTCAAAACATCATAGAAGCCATCTGGAGTGTTCTAGAAAACCTGGGCTTCAAATCAGGACGCATCCTGGAACCCGCCAGTAACATTGGTTCATTCCCCGGACTTCAACCCTCAGACTATCGCCACCAATCTGAGTGGGTCTTAATTGAAATCGACCCCATTGCCAGCGCGATCGCTCGCCACCTCCACCCCGATGCTATAGTATACGGCAGTAGCACCAGCACCAAAATCGGCTTTCAACACGTCGAACTCCCTGCCAACAGCTTCGACCTGATTATCTCCAACTTTCCCTTCGGAACTACCGCCCCCTTTGACCCCAAATACAACCCAATTGTCAGCAACCTGCACAACTACTTCTGGGCAAAAAGCTGGGACGCATTGCGAAACGGTGGCATTATTGCCGCGATAACCTCCACTGGAACCCTGGACTCAACCCCAGAATTCTGCCACTATTTAGCCTCTCTTGGGGCAAAATTAATTGGAGCCGTGCGCTTACCCAACAATGCCTTCAAAAGCGCCAACACCTCAGTCACCGCTGACCTGATTATCCTGCAAAAGAGTGACCCCCCTCAACAGAGTACCCAATGGGGAGAAACCGTTGATAGTTCCCTTACCAACTCTACAGGGAAACCAATCCCCATCAACCGCTACTTCCAAGACCATCCCGAAAGGGTACTGGGAACCCTGACCCATTGTAAACTCTATGGTAGCGATCGCGTCGCCGTCGCCCCCGACTCTCGCCCCCTCAAATCAGCCATCATTGATGCCTTCCGTTCCTGTCCAAGCACCTATCAACCCGCACCAGTATCCACCCAAACCCTACAATCACTACTCCCACCCCTGGAGTGCATAGGAGAAGACCCCTATCGCTACCTCTTTGTTGAAGGAAACGTCCACCAATACATCCCCAACCAAGGCTTAGTCAAAGTAACCCAACACAAACATCATATTGCCGACGCACTCCGACTTAAACATACCCTAGACCGCCTCATTCAAGCTGAAATCAACAATAGCCCAGACATGGAAACTCTGAGGCAACAGCTTAACCTGCACCATGATGAATTTATCATTAAATACGGACGCCTGCTCAATCGAAAAGACCATCCCAACACCCTCGAAGTAATTGCCGACGACTCAGAACTCGTGGCAATGTGTTATGCCCTTGAAGCAGAAATCCCGGTCACGGTAAACTCTAACACCGGGAAAATTGAAGCCGTCCGCTACAAAAACGCCGACATCTTCCACGAACGGGTTTCTGGCTGCTTACGCAAACAACAGCGTCAAATCTCTTCTCCACTAGATGCCGTCTGGGAATGTCTGGAACGCAAAGGTTATCTAGACATCCAATACATCAGCATCCTGGTCAACCAAACCCCAGCAGAAACAATTACCGCCCTAAAAAACATTTCCACCCCCCAAGGAAAGCAATCCCTCATCTTCTACAACCCCTCTACGAACCAATGGGTACTACGGGATGCTTACCTATCCGGAAACACTCGCACCAAGCTGCAAACCCTTCGTACCCTGAAACAAACCGACCCAAACACCTATCAACAATTCCAGCTCCACGATAACGAAGCGGAACTCACCCGCCAAGACGCCAACGGACAGTACCTTCACCTTTCTCCCTACCTTCTCCCCCCAGCTTCAACGGAAATCCGAGCCGAAATCGCCCACCGTCTCAAAGTTCAATCCGATATCGACAGCCACTTGGATGCTAATGTATGGATTGACACGGGATTAGGAGCGCCCTGGATTGAACCCCAAGCCATCCAAGAATTCATTGCTCACCTTTTAAACATTCACCCCACTGAAGTACAATGCCATCACATTCCCCCATTAGCGCTGTGGTCACTGCGCGGGTCTTCCACCTGCCTGGAAGCCGCCACCACCTCAGAATGGGCTTCAATGGGGTGTCATGGTGAGGGGCGTCGCAGTGTTCTGTGGCTAATCGAACAATCCCTCAACAAACGCCTGATTAACGTCCAAGTCAAAGACTCAACTAAACAGATTGACCCAGAAAAATCACGCCAAGCCACTGACGCCGCGATTGCCGCTGCCCAACGCCTGGAAACCTACTTTACCACCTGGCTCTGGAGCGACCTAGAACGAGCTTATCATCTCACAGTTAAATATAACCAACTCTACCCACTCCCTAAAAAGCGCCATTGGGATGGCTCCTATTTAAGTCTGCCCGATAGCAACAGCTCTATCACACTCAAACCCCATCAAAACGCCGCTATCGCACGAGCCATTCAATCCAAACGCCTCTTTTGTCTCCACGAATGCGGCACCGGTAAGACGTTTACGATGTGCGCCGCCGCTTATGAAGCCCAGCGATTAGGATTAGCGTCCAAACCCATTCTCGTCGTTCAAAATTCCACCCTCTCTCAAGTGGTTTCGGCGTTCAAAACTCTCTATCCTAACGCTAAATTACTCATCGCTGATGAGTTCAACTGGCAGGAAAAGAACAAGCTAATTGCCAAAATCCAAACGGGACGCTATCACGCTATCATCCTCACCCACTCCCAATTCTTTGCCATTCCCATCAGTGCCACTACGAAAATTAACTACATCCGGGAACAGCTAGATATCTTACAGCGCTACATCGCTGATGTCAAAAACGAAGACCCTTCACTCTGTCTCGAACTCCAGCGACAAACTGACTCTTTAACCGAACAACTGGAGGAACTAGAACTCTTCGACCAGCTTCGCTCCCAGGAATCAAACGTGTTGGCATGGCAGCAGCGTGTTAAAAGTCTCATGGAGAAAGGGATTCTTTCAATTAGCCAAAAGGGAACACTTAATTATACCAAAAAGCGTCACTCGACTACTCAAAAAACCCTCGATAAAAAGCGAGATTCCCTAGAGCGCTCCGTTGAAAAAGCAACCCATTACTACTCACGTAACATTATTAACATTAACTGGGAAGACTTAGGCTGCGATTGGATCTGGCTTGATGAAATCCATTGTGCCAAAAACATCCAATTTGCCAGCAAAGCTGCCCGCAGTATTGCAGGTATTACCAACACCGACACCCAAAGAAGTCTCAATACACTCCTCAAATACAATACCCTGTTTGAACAGGGTGGATTTATCGGCGGTGGTACAGGAAGCTGGCCCTCCAATAGCATCAGCGAAATGTATAATCTGATGCGCCTATTCGCTCCCGATAGTTTACACGATACCGATTGCTCTCATTTCGATGCTTGGATCAGTCAATATGGTTCAGTGACAACAGCGCTAGAATTCACCAGTACCGGAGGAATTAAACCCAAAACCCGAATTACTGGGTTCAAGAACCTCTGGGAACTGATGAGCGATATCAGCCGCTTTACCAGCTTTGCTACAGCAGAAACAGCGGGAATCCTTCGTCCTGAACTGCGCCGCTATACTATTACAATACCGATGAATTCGACTCAAGTGGCACTCACAGAAAGGATTAAACATTGGTTCCAACTGTGGTTGAACAAAACCCCAGTCTCTTATATCAGAGACGGCAAGGTGATCGAACATAATCCCTTGACCCTAACCAGTTTGGGAAGTTTAGGATCAATTGACCCCCGACTGGTCGAACCCGATGCTCCCGCCGCAACTGATACCAAACTTAACCGATTGATTCATAATGTCTGGTGGATTTGGAGAACAACGACTTCGGTGAAGGGAACTCAGATTATATTTTGTGACGCTGGGGTTCCCAAAGGTAAGGGGATTTTTGATTGTTTTAACCTAATCCGTGACCATTTAGTTGCCCTAGGGATTCCTCAAAAAGAAGTAGCAATTATTCATGAATACAAGAGTGCTTCTCAACGCTTTGATTTGTTCCAACAGGTGAATACCGGAGCCGTTAGAGTGGTTATGGTGACTACAGAAATGGGGGGGACAGGTGCAGATATGCCCGTCCGTTGCATCGCCATGCACCATGCTGATACACCTTGGACTCCTGCCAGTTTAATCCAGCGTCGCAGCCGGGGACATCGACAAGGTAACCTTTGGCCCATCTGCTATGAATTCTTTTACGGCACCTCGGGTACAGGCAACTCCCCAGGCTTTGATGCCTTTAAGCTGAACCGCGTTCGGATTAAGGCAGAAATGGCATACCAATTCCTCTCTGGTGAAATGCTTGCTCGTCACTGTGAGGATATTGGCGATGATGCGGCTCACTACCTATTGGCATCTGCTCTGCTATCAGGTAATGGTAAGGCGTTGGAACATGCTAAAGTTTGCGATCGCATCCGCCATTTGGAAGCCGACTTATCCAGCTTGCACACGAAGTTAGCCACTGATTTGTTAACTCTGAAGTCTCTTCCCGATGAGGTGGAACGGCTGAACGCTCTTATCCAAGCGGCTACTGTTGACCAAAACATAGCCCAAAACAGCTTGCAGACAACCTACAGGATTAAAAACCAAAAGTATTCTGCTCAAGAAGCTGGGGCGGCGCTGATGCAAGCTATCTACGATATCATCTACACTCAACCCTGCCAACCCCAGGACATTGGCACAATCGGCTCTTTTTCCCTCTGCGCCCACGCCAAAGGCAATGAAGCGATTGTACAGCTTGGCGGTTCCACTGATCAAGGCTACCGAGCCTACTATGACTTGGTAGAGAAATGGAATACAGGCAAAGGGTTACTTACGGCTACTCAAAAAACCTTAAAGGCGATCGCCCAGGGAGACTACCTCGAACAGATTGTTGCCCAGTTCAAGAAGCTTCAAAACGGGCAACAGGAACTCCCTCAGCGAGTTAGACACCTCACCGAGTTAGTCGAAGACATCCAACACCAACTCGCACCCCTCAAAACCCAACAAGCAACCCTCAAAACCGAATTGCTTTCCCACCAACACGATGGCACACAAGCTCAACGACCGACTACGCGAACCATCAACCCGCCAACCCGCGCCCCCTATCATGGAGCCAACTCCAAGGTAGTTGAGTATATTCGCACTCTAGAAGAACCTAGCACTACTGATACTAACTCTCAGGAAGTAACGTGGATTGATGCCATCAGCGAAGCTGTTCCAATAGTACAACTCAAACTGCAACAACTCCAGCCACAATTAAACTCTACCCCCAGTCCAAACCCCATCAATTTCCAAGCACTTATCCCACTCCAACCCCTTCAACCAACAGAGTGCAACCAACTCCCCTTATTTTGAGCAGCTATAGCAAAAGGCAGAGGGCAGAGGGCAGAAGGCAGAAGGCAGAAGGGAAAAGATTGACTGGTCAAGGTTTCAGCATTTCGCTTTGTCCTAATCTCAACCGTTAACTTTAATTGTGTCCACCCACTTAACAGGTAGTTCATTACGCTTGAAAACCGCCTCAGTTTGGCGCGACTGCGCTTTTGAAGATGAGAAATCATCAAAATTCATCATGCTGAAAATATTAGCTCAACTCAACCCTATGCAAATCCTAGCCATTGCTGGATACTTCAAAAATATCAATACCATTTCTTCCCCCTTGGAAGAGTGGAAAAAATGTCACTGGCTTGGAGCAACTAATGGTTCAAAAGGCTACCGCGACTGGTAGAAAGACGTATCGTTCTTATCTCCCTTATCGACTACTATTAGCCGCCACTAGGTATCAACAGGCTTCATCGGTTTTCCCAGAGTCAACTAACCTTAATTGACTCGAAAAAGAAACAACATCCGATGAAGTCCTCTCAACATCCACAAACCGATAGCCAAGCAATTCCACTGTTTCTACAAATGGGGAGCTATATTCGGGAAAAATATGATTCAACCGTTTACGCAGCCTCGACACTGCAGCATCTACAGTTCGGAGCGCCACATCAGTCTCTTGTCCCCAAACCGCCGCCAAAATTTTGTCCCGACTTTGAACTAAGCCTGCATTCCGAGCTAGAAAGACAAATAGCCCGCGCTCACTCGTCGAAAACTCATAAGTGACTTCCACCTGCTGCGCCGACTTTTTCCGCAGAAAAATCCGGACATTCGACAGATTTTTTCCGTCAAAACCGAAGTCAAAATGGGCGGTAGAAAACGACAAATCAGGTTTTTTCAATCGCTCATGGCGACGAAACAGAACGCGAATCTGAACCAATAGCTCATCGGGGTCAAAGGGTTTGGTCATGTACAGGTCAGCTCCCGTTGATAAACTGGCAATCTTATCAACTTTCCCAGTTTTACCGGTTAAACAGAGAATATACGGATCTTTCTCAAGGGAGGCACAACGAATTTTACAACAAACCTCTAAACCGCTCATTCCTGGAAGATTTAAATCCAAAATGACTAAATCTGGATAAGAGTTATGCACGGCTTCCAGTCCAGTTATTCCATCATGGGCTACCTGACAAGCATAGCCATCTTGGGTCAGGAGAAAATCAAGTAACTCGCTGGTGCAACAGTCATCTTCAATAATCAAGATCTTTTTCATAAACTCATGAAAAATCCGAAAGGAAGTTAAACAAGGTCGCTAAACCCCCAGGAGCAGCCGAAATCCTGAAACCTGATAGGGGGTAAAAAGATAAAATACCACGAAAAACATCGTGCTGACACTGTACGACTCGCGAAAGTCATCTTAGCTGACTATTTTGCCCACTCATCACACGGCGGCTAAAAGGACTGTCGTTGAACTCAACATCCCCCCGAAATGCCGCGTCAGGAACAAGCGGTGAAGTCAACACCCAGGTGTTCCTGTATCCGGAATTGATTTAAACAGGAGCTATATTCATGATCAAATCCATTAGTTATCAAGAGGGCTATCAGCAAGCCTTACATGATTTTGGCATATCAGACTTACTGGGGAAATTAAGCACTTTTTGGGAAAAAATCAACGAGACTCAGTGGCAGTCAATTCAGGAAGATGAACCGGATTCAATCGCCGCTTTGCTGATTGGACAGTTAAC